>NZ_JBFUGJ010000382.1:0-5418 GCF_056402975.1 Mesorhizobium sp. P3_A9
GAAGGAAGCCTCGGGCGCCAACCTCACCGACAATCTGCGATATTCCATCAAGGCGCCGAATCTGCGCCGCGCCAAGACCATGTTCCCCCTGAGGATCCCCACCGGCGCCTGGCGCGCGCCGGGCGACAATGCCCAGGTCTTCGCCGCGCAGAGCTTCATGCACGAACTGTCGCTTGCGTCAGGCCGCGACCATGTCGAGTTCCTCATCGATGCGGCGAACCGCGACGTGCCCGAACTGGTGCCCAAGGACAGAACCGTCAACTTCAGCCCCAGGCGGGCCACAGACGTGATCAAGATGTGCGCCGACAAGGCAGGCTGGGGCAAGACGCTGCCGAAGGGCAGCGGCCTCGGCCTCGCCTGGTGCTATTCGCATGCCGGCCATGTCGCGCAGGCGGTCGAGCTCAGTGTCGATGCCAACAAGCGGATCAAGATCGATCGCATCCTGGTGGTGCTCGATGTCGGCCCGATCATCGACATGGCCGGCTCCGAAGCCCAGGCGCAGGGCGCGTCGACCGACGCGCTCTCCACCGCCATGGGCCTCAAGATCAACATCGAGAATGGCCGGATACAGGAGCAGAACTACAACGCCTATCCGATCCTGCGCATGCCTTTCGCGCCGATGACGATCGATCCCTATTTCATCCAGTCGGACAATCCGCCGACCGGCATGGGCGAACCCGCCTTCCCGGCCCTGGCGCCGGCACTCGGCAACGCCATCTTCGCCGTCACAGGAGTGCGGGTGCGCCGGCTGCCGCTGCGCGATCTGGGTTACTCGCTGGCGGTCTGAGGGATCGATGCAGGCATTGTAGAGCCAGCCGGTTTTACTCCTCAGTTCGCCGACGTCTCTATCGCCTGCGAGCCAGCGATGGCTGAGGCGAAGTCGCGATAGGGGCGCAGTGGGCGGCCCAGAAGTGCAGTCAGGCGCTCGACGTCGCCGGCCTCAGGCAGCATCCCGTCGGTGAAGAAGCGCTCGCCCATCAGGCGCATGTCGTAGGCCATCCAGGCGGGCAGGAACTGCTTGAGATTTTGCTCAAAGCCTTCCGTATTGTCGCCGCTGTAGCTGATCGTGCGGGCGAGCACGTCGGACCAGATGGCGGCGATATCCGTCCCCGTCAGCGTCTGCGGGCCGACGAGGTTGATCCGGTCGAGCGCAAGCGGCTCTGCGGACTGTTCGCGGCGCAGCAGCTCAAGGGCGGCGATCTCGGCGATATCACGGGCGTCGATCATGGCGAGACCCTTGGCGCCGATCGGCATTGGGTAGGTGCCGTAGCCGGTGATGATGTCTTCGACCATCAGATCGTTCTGGATGAAATAGGCCGGGCGCAAGATCGTAGCCTTGAAGCCCATCTGTTCTATCATTCGCTCGACGCCGAACTTGCCCGCGAAATGCGGCACGTTCACATAGACGTCGGCGTGGATCACCGACAGATAGACGATGCGCTCGATGCCGGCCGACCGAGCGACGTTCAGCGCGATCAAGGCCTGGGTGAATTCGTCCGGCACCACGGCGTTCAAGAGGAACAGGGTGGAAACGCCTGACATGGCTTTGCGCAGCGAATCGACGTCGAGAAAGTCGCCTTGCACGACGGATACTCCTGCCGGGAAGCTGGCTTTCGAGGGATCGCGCACGAGAGCACGGACATCGGCGCCGCGCTTGACGAGGTGTTCGACGACTTGGCGGCCGATATTGCCGGTGGCGCCGGTAACGAGAATGGTCATGGAATTTCTCCTGTTGGGTTGCTTGACACCTCCAATATGTGTGGCTCACTGAGAGCCCAATAGACGGAGATTTTAGACGCACTGTCTCACTGGTGGAACACTCATGGATCTTCTTGCCCTCGCCGATTTCAATCTCGTTGCCCGCCATGGTGGCTTCGGCAAAGCGGCAAGGGCCACCGGCCGGCCCAAGGCAACGCTGTCCCGGCGTGTTGGAGAGTTGGAAAGCAGCCTCGATCTGCGCCTGTTTGAACGGGGTGCGCGTAACCTGAAGCTGACCGAAGAAGGACGGGCGCTCTTCGAGCGGACGGGGGCGTTGCTCGCCGAACTGGACGAGACGGCTTCGGCGATTGCCTCGGGCGGTCAGAGTCCCAAGGGCAGGCTGCGGATCAGCGCACCTTTGCATTTTTCGCAGACCGCAATGGGCAGGATCGCCGCGGGGTTTGCCCTTAAGTATCCGGAGGTGAAGCTTGAAATGACGACTGAGGACCGGCCTGTCGACATGATCGAGGAAGGCTACGATCTGGTAATCCGGGTCAATCCTGATCCCGACGAAAGCCTGGTCGGACGCGCGTTTCTCCGCGACCGCCTGGTTGTTGTGGCGAGCCCCGACCTCCCTCGCACGACCGGTGAGCGCGCCGCTCCCGGCGTTGCGCGCGGGGCAAGCGAACTGCAAACATGGCACGTGAAGACGCAAGGTGGCCGGGCAACAATTACAATCGAGCCCGTCCTCGTTTTGTCGACGCTCATCATGGTCCGGGATGCCGTGCGAGCCGGCGTCGGCGCAGGACGGCTTCCCATTTCGTTGGTGGCCCACGACCTGGCTGACGGCACACTGGTGAATTGGGGGGACATTGACGGCCCCGAAATCTCACTATGGACGCTCTACCCATCGCGGCGACTGCTCAGCGCGCGCGTGTCGGCGTTCCTGGACTTTCTAAAACAGGCCTTCCCGAATGGCACGCCGGACGAACTGGCCGCCTACATTGGCAGGTGATGACCGAAACGCTTTCGGGCGCAGAGAATCCCAGGCAACAAAACAACGAAAGCTCGCCCTGGCTCCATTCTGAAGTCATTGCTCGACGCTCGACCGTAATTTGATCAGGCTGCGCCGAAGCCAGGTGCGCATCGTGTTGAGCGGCACGTTGTGACGCTTTGCAAGCTCAGCGTAGGAGATGCCGTCCTGATATGCGCCCCTGATCGCTGCTGCTTTTTCCGTGCTCAGATTGTCGATGCATCGGTCAAGACGGGCCGTCTGGTCACTCACAATCATCAGTTCCTCGGCCCACGGTGTGGTGTCGGCTATTTCGCCCGCGGCCGCCAGATCGACAGATGGAGGGCGGCGCGCTCTGATAAAATCGATCGAGTGATTGCGCGCAATCGCCACAAGCCAGGAGATCGGGCTGAGTTCCGAGACCGCATATCGATCAGCCTTGGTCCATATCTTTACGTAGACTTCTTGCAGCGCTTCCTCGGCTTCCCCTTTGTCGCCCAAAATACGCAGGCATACACCGAACAATTTCGCGCACGTATGCTTGTAGAGCAGATCGAACGCCGCTCGATCGCGCATGCCTGTTCGCAAGATCAGTTTTGTTATGTCGTCTCGTGTCAGCATGACGCAGCCCTCCTCCCAAGCGGCTCCTGTCCTCCAGCCATTTCGACCTATGCGCCTTGGGCAGGATGGGAGGAGACGTCGCGACTAACCCGAGGCTCCTTTTGAACAATATCGGCCTTGCGCGCCCGACCGCGTCCCCAGCAAGCGTCGCCCGGAGGAACCGACGCTGGCAGTTGGTCTACCGACGAACGCCAGCGCTGATCGATTTTCTCCAGCGCGGCTTCATCGAAATCCGACGCGTGTTCCCAGTACCTTCCATGTTCAACGAGATAGCCGAGTTCAGCCTCGAGTGTGTCGGCGCTCTCGATGGAAATCGGATCGATGGCGCCTTCAAGCATCGCTTTGAGCGCCTTGAACCGAACCGAGGTAAGTCGCTCGATAAACCTCAGGTTTACCCGCGGTATGGCAAGACGACTTTCAGGAAGGTTTGAAAGATTCAGACAGACTGTTCCGCAACGCAGGGCCTTGGCGAACAGCCTTCCAGACTTCGCCTCCAAGTCCCTCAACGTCACGTCGTCGCGTAGCGGGTCAGCTGTTCCAACGCCATAGAAATGCGTGGGCGCGTTTTTGGGATAAATCATATCACACCCCAGGAACGCTATCACATCAGGCTGGAGAGCCTTCAGGACCCAATAGGCCGCGGTGAAGGCCATTGTGCCACCCGCATAGACAAAACCACCGAATGCGTTCTGGGCAGGGACAAAGGCATCCGATTTTACGATCGACGCGGCTCGGGGACGTTGGTCGCTCGGCAGGCGTTCATCAGGAAAGTCGTCGGGGTGAATCAGATAGTCCCAGTCGGACCGCACTCTCCAGGCGTTGTTGATGACGACAATCGAGGAAAACGCCGTCCGAAGCCAATCCCTGCATCGAACCGCGTCCGGGCCGCTGCCAACGATCAAGACAATATTTGGCATGTCAGGCCCCCTTCCTGTTTGCATCTTGGATCAGTGTGCGCCGACTGGCCGTGAACTTCTGCCCGACACCCGCATGCCTGCCTCATTATGCGTTGCCATCGGAGCACAGGGTTCTGACCATTTCCGTTGCGATACGGTTGCCGGCGCGAAATGGATCACAGCTCGCGACTAAAAACTGATGGGCTGATCGGACAAAAATGATCGGAAAGTCAGAAGTCGATCAAATCAGTGATCCAAAAGACCGCCTGCTGCGTAATGGTCTAGTGAAACCCGTAACGCTGCCTTGCCAGCCGGAGCAGGATAGAGCGTATAGCAGAGCGATGGTGGAATTCGATCCAGCCCGGCTAATCATGCGTGTCGCGGCAAGCCAGGATCGCGACGCGTTCGCGGCACTGTTTGAACATTATGCGCCGCGCATCAAGGCGATGATGATGCGGCGCGGTGCAAGTCGCGATCGTGCTGAAGATCTGGCGCAGGAAACATTGATCAGACTTTGGCGCAAGGCTGCACAATATGATCCCGAGCGAGCGACTGCGTCGGCTTGGGTCTATGCGATTGCCCGCAATATCAGCGTCGACGAGAGTCGCCGCGAAGGCCGCGCCACTGCATGGATCGAGGACGATGGCATGCCGGAAGAGGAAGACAAAGACGAGCCTGAGAGTCGACTTCTCGTCGCCGAGCGTGAAGCTCACGTCAGGTCGTCGATAGTAGCACTGCCGGATGAACAGTTGCGCGTCATTCGCCTCTCATTCTTCGATGGCCTTGCGCACGGCGAGATCGCAAATCTCCTCGGCATCCCGCTGGGCACCGTCAAGTCGCGGATCAGGCTTGCCCTGCAAAGGTTGAGAGACAGAGTTGGTGAGCTGAAATGACTGATGCCATTGCCCATCATCCGACCGACGAGACCCTCGCGGCCTTTGCTTCCGGCACGCTTGATGAAGCGCGCGGGCTTGTCGTTTCGATGCATCTGTCTTTGTGCGCCGCCTGCAGCCGCAAGGTGGGCGGGTACGAGGCGATCGGTGGCCAGCTTCTTGAACAGGCAACACCGGTGTCATTGGAGCCAGATGCGCTGCGCAATGTGTTGCGCCTGATCGAGAAGAACTCCGCGGCCGCCGACAAGGAGCCGGAAGAACCGCTTGGCCGCTATCAGCTTGGGCCATGGCGTTGGGT
>NZ_JBFUGJ010000383.1:0-5387 GCF_056402975.1 Mesorhizobium sp. P3_A9
CGGACAACCGGGGTCGAGGCGGCGGGTTGGTCGCTTGAAGGGTGCGAAGGAGGCAGTTCGAGATGCTTTCGAAACCGTTTGATACGCCGATCCGCGTGTGGGTTGGATTAGGCTTTCCTCGCCAACTCAACACAGTCGCCGATGCCTATCAGTTTGCTATGGAATGGTGCGGCAACAGCCCTGAACAGAAAGCGGCCGTGCGAGCCTGCAAGGCCGCACTAGTTGGGGATGTTGACCTAGAGACTGCCCGAGGCATTTTCGTCGCGTTCGCTCGCAAGAAGGACATTCTGCTGGAAGAAGGCAACGTGCCCTCACCTCACCCTAAGCCGACACCCAGCTACGTATGAAACTGCATCGAAGATGGCGGCTACCTTGTGAGGTGGCCGCCTCTTGCCCTACGTCCAACCCGAAGCCAACATTCCCAGCTTTCCACGAGCACATTCATGACAAACGAAACGCCAATTACACCACCTGTCCGAGAGGTAACCGCGACCCGGTACGACGCTGAGTGCCAGGACGCCTTGGCGCCACATGTTGACGAGCTAGTTAACCGAGCAGAGCAGGCCGGTTGGAACCGAACGCGCGCCGCTTCCGCATTGATGTATTTAGCTGCCAAGCGGCTCAGTCCGACATCCTAGACAAGGCGAAAAACTGCCGACCGCGATTGCTATTTTGAATCAATCCCCTGCTCAGGCTCCATCCCAATGGTGTCGCCATCGCCATGCACATCGTCGTGATCCCAGTCGATCGTTTTGTCAGGCGTTTTGAGTACGGCCTCCCGGGTATCCTTACCGGTGTCCTTGCGAGGCGTTGGTCCAGGCATATCACGAGATGATTTCGGCGGCTCCTTTCGTATGTCCGATCGCGTAACAACGCCGGAAGAATTAGGTTCCTTCAAACAGTTCAGGAGCGACATGCTCGTCGTCGGCTGTTCAAACTCGTGTCTCTCCAACGGCGGCGGTTGAACCTGAAACAGGACAAGTTCGTGAGCAGCGAAAAACGCCAATCTGAGCTGCCCTTTGCAGTCACCAGCCAGGGCGATGAGCGGTAGGTCACCGCCCCCAGCCCTTGGCGAAGTTTCAGCAATCGCGGACGGGCGCAATTTGAGCCGCATTACTTGTGCTTCATTTTCCTGAATGTAGCCACTTTGCCCTGTAAATCAGCCTGGACCTCGAACCCAGCCTGATGCCAGGCTTCGGCTTGGACCGTTCGCTTGCCAGTCCGGCCGCTTGACCACCACTGTGGATCTATATGGGCCGCCTTGGGTAAGGGCACGGTTTCATCCAACTGCTCGAAAATGATGACAATCTCTGGCGCGCCCAGCGTTTCCAATAAGCTCCGCCAAGGCTCATATCTTGTCATCGCCTCGGCCTCACAAGTTTGTCTTGCGCTCCGGGCTCGGATGGTTCAGCCCGTATCACTGGCTCGAGGTTGTTGGGGAAGTTGGGGGCCTTTCGGGTATCGCGTACGCGGGTGCAAAAACCGGGAGCAGTGCAGCCACCTCCTCGAGCAACTCTAGCAATATGTCAGTCATGACCATGTGTCCGTCGTGGATGCTTTGATCCTGAACTTACGACTCCTGATGTTCCCTCCCAATCGTTTAGACGCCTTGCCCTAGGCTTTCCGAACTGATCCCTGCTGCGTGTGCCCGGGTGTCAGACCCGGGCAGCCAGTGCCCACCTTGCCGGAGACAAGTCGGTAGAAACGGGCGCTAGCTCTCGTCCGCGAGCGCAGCGAGAAATGATCGGCGCCATTCTGCTGCGTCATTGCGGCTGATGCGCGTGAGCAGTGCACCGTGCCTCTCAATTCTTTCCTCAAGGGGCATCGCGAGCGCCTTGGCGATAGCGTCAGCAACGTCGTCGATCGAATAGGGATTTACGATCAGCGCTTCCTCAAGCTCTTCAGCGGCGCCCGCAAAACGCGACAATACAAGCACTCCGGGATCGGCCGGGTCCTGGGCGGCTATGAATTCCTTTGCGACGAGGTTCATTCCATCACGCAAGGGCGTCACCAGCCCGACCTGGCTGGCGCGTAACAGGCCAGCCAGCCGCGAGCGTGGTACGGCTCGGTGAATGTAGCGGATCGGTGTCCAAGCCAGATCCGCGTACTTACCGTTCACAGAGCCGGCGGTCGCCTCGAGCTGTGCCCTTATTTCGGCGTAAGCACCGACCTCTTCTCGCGTGGGCGACGCAATTTGCAAATATGTAGCCGCCCGCTGATGTTCGGGATATCTTTCCAGAAGCCGCGCGAAGGCTTGCATGCGGCCGGGCATCCTTTGGAGTAATCCAGCCGGTCGACGCCGATGATCTGTTTAAGACCCAGAATCTGGCGACGCATGGAATCAATCTGCACATCCTGCGACGCCTCGTTAGCCATGCGTGCGAACGCGCCGACATCGATGCCTATCGGAAAGCTCCGCGACACAACGGTCCGGCCATTGGCCTCCGCCGCGTCATTGTTGTCGAAGGTGATCGAATTTGTCGCCCACACGGAGCGGCGGAAATTCGTCACGTCGGTCTCGGTTTGGAAACCCAGAACATCGTACTGAAGCAGGTCAGCGATTAGTTCTTCATGGTCCGATGTGGCGACAAACAGGTCAGGAGGCGGGAACGGGATGTGGAGGAAAAAGCCGATCCGATTCCCAAATCCGAGCCGCCGCAGCTCGGCAGCAAGCGGGATAAGATGATAGTCGTGGATCCAGACCAGGTCGTCGTTGCCCGTCAGCAATCGTGCAAGCGCCTGGGCGAAGCGCGCATTGATCTGCCTGTAGGCGTGAAGAAATTCGCTGCGATGATCCACCAGGTCGAGGCGGTAATGGAAAAGTGGCCACAGCGTACTGTTGGCGTAGCCGTTGTAGTAGAGGGAGTATGCCTCGCGCGGCAGGCTGAGTGCGGCTGTCTCGATCCTTCCCAGGCGTTCAAGGTGAATGAGGGGTTCGTCGCCCGGAGCCGTATCTCGATGCTCGTCGCTTGCCCCCAACCAGAGACCTCCACGCTCGGCCAACGCATCCGCGACCCCAACCGCGAGGCCTCCGGCTTGCGACAGGTCGCGAATGTTCCCGAGCCTATTCGAGACAACAACCAACCGACGGGGTTCGGCATTGTCGTCTGGGTGCTTTTCCGCGCCCCGTAAAGTCTCACTCCCGCTGGAACTGCCAGCCGTTTGCGGATGCTCTCTGTGGTTTTCATTTGATCGCTGCAACAAGAGGAATCCTAACCTGGCAAGTTCGCTTGGGAACGGTCTGCTATCGCGATTGTTCCACGTCGTGAAAACGCCCAGATCGCCCTGGCCAAGAGTTCTGATTTCGACAACCCATCGACGATCGACTGCATTGACCAGCTCGGCCTCGATCACCAAGGACACCTGTGGTGTCGGCTGCAAGGCATCTTGTTCAAAGCGGCTTTGTTCAGCCGCTCGGCCAGGAGAGGTGCAGTAGATACCAGACAGGCAAATCGGCCAACGCGATAAGACCAAGCCGATCGACGAGGCAACGGCACTCCTCTCCGTGATGGGCAAACCACAAAGGCAAGGAGCGGAACAACAAGGGCTAGTTCGGGGTGCTCGTTCGGTAATTCACATGCCGTAGCGGTTATCCGTCTGAGAGCGCCATCGACACCCGGCCAGCTTGTCCATCCCTTGATGCTACCGGTGGACGGCTTTGCCGTGGCTTACAACCCTCCATCGTCTCCAGGAAGTGTTGCAGGCTCCGTGCTTTCCGATAGTTCTGACGCGACAGACTCCCTCCCAACGTCGCGGACAGTCGCGTTTCCGATCGTCATGAACCAATTCACGCGGAGAGGGTTTGTAAGCTCATAGCTGGTTGAGGATGGTATATGTTCGAAAATTTCGCGCTCGAAATGGTGGAAACCGGGTGCGGGCCGATACGACTTCGGCACGGGGGATCTGGGCCGCCTGTGCTTCTGATCCATGGCCATCCCCGCACGCATATGACTTGGGGCCAAGTCGCAGACCTGCTGTCAGCAGATTTCAGGATCGTATGCCCCGACCTTCCAGGCTTCGGGCGCTCCTACATGCCGCCGGACGACCCGGAAAGCAAGTTCTCATCCAAGCGGGCAAAGGCCGCGGCGCTGGTGGAGGTTATGAAAAGGTTGGGGCACGACACCTTTTCCGTCGCCGGTCACGATCGTGGCAGTCTGGTCGCTTTCAGAATGGCAATGGACCATACCGGTCTGGTGCGAAAGCTGATTACCGTGGATGGGTTGCCGATTATTGAGCATCTGGAACGTGCCGACTGGAAATTCGCCCGCGATTGGTACCACTGGTTCTTCTTCGCTCAACCCGAGAAGCCGGAGCGGGCCATCCTGGCAGACCCACTGGCATGGTACAGCGCCCTGCGGCCAGATGAGATGGGACGAGACGCCTATGACGAGTTGGCATCGTTCATCCGCGATCCTGCTATCGTGCATGGGATGGTCGAAGACTATCGCGCAGGTATCAGGATCGATCATCGCCATGACCGTGATGATCGAAGCGCCGGCCGAAAAGTGCGCTGTCCGATGCTCTGCCTCTGGTCGATCGACGATGACTTGGAGCAGATCTATGGGGATCCGGTCGCAATCTGGAAGCACTGGGCCGACGACGTTTGCGGCTTTGGGATCAAGAGTGGGCACCACGTCGCCGAAGAAAATCCAGCTGCTCTCGCAGCAGCGTTCAAGGCCTTTCTTCAAAATGAAATCAGTTGATCGATGCCCGACGCGTGCCGGTTATCTGATCTTCTGCAGCTCGACTGACCAGTGACCGAGCCTCAGCGTTTGACCCGAAAGCTGGCTTGCATTGTTGCGAGTTCCTGCTCCGAACAGCGAAGGATCGGCCGCACGGGGTCGGAAATGTCGAGCTTGTCCCACCGAATCCGATAGATCCCTTTGCGATGGCGCAGCCGAACCAGGTCGAGGAGGGCCGTGCCAATTGACGAGGCGGACAGACGCTCGAACGCCGCGAAAATACCGATATGATACTCCTTGACGACAAGTTCGTCGCCGTCTGCCTCGGCGACGATCTCTTCCAGATGGCCTATGCAATGACCCTCTTTTGAGAAGACCCGCCGGCCAGCCAATCGGTCGAGATTTGCGGTTGCCATCGTCAAGCTCCCGGAATCCTTCCGACGATGTGGTCGCGCAACCAGTCCTGCCAGCCAAAAATCGCAGTCTTGCGCACATCGATATCGAACTCGATGTCTAGGCCGATCTCGCGAACCTTGCTCCATGCCACCCGATGAGGCTTGGCATGGCGTTGGCCGCCCAGCTTGGCGGCCAGAATGACCATCCAGCGTTCGGGGAGCGGTCCCAAGCGGCGCGCCAGCGCAATCGAGCCGATCTCGACGGCGATGATCCTTGGGGGCTTACCTTGTCTCAACTGGGCTACTATCC
>NZ_JBFUGJ010000384.1:0-5382 GCF_056402975.1 Mesorhizobium sp. P3_A9
CGTATCCACAATCCGCTGCGATTGAGTTCACCGAGAATTATCTTTCCAGGTCCGTCCTTCGCCGGGCCGACATCGATGGTGATTTCCTGTTCCTTGCTCATATGGCGACCTCCCTTATCCCTGCCTTCTTCAAACCCCGTAGAAAATAGTGCCCTGCCTGTGTATCGAGGCCCGGATACCGGGCGTCTCGCAGCGACTCGACAGAAAATGACGGCTCCACGGCCAGAAGCCGTTCGCGCGTTTGAGCCGCCTTCTGCCGTGCCCCCGAATGGCCGTAACTCGACGTAAGGAAGCGAAGCACCGAATTGAAATCCGGCCGAACATCGAGCACCGCCTCACCATGGCGGATTGCCAGATCATGCCGCCCAAGCAAGCTCGCCGTGATCAGGCACGATGTGTCGAAATAGTAGCGATAGAGGCTGTTGGCGCCGAGATGGCGCGCAAAGAGGGCGCATTGAAGCCCGGGTTGCGGCCGGCCGATATAGGCATGCAACACGGAGTAAAGATCCCAGGCAAGTGCTCGCCCTGGGTTGATGCGAATTGCTTGCTCGAACAACTCGGCGGCGCGCACATAGTTGCCGAAAAGGTAGCTATGCACATGACCGGCCAAGGCCAGAACGACAGAATTGCCGGGATCGCGCTCGAGAGCGCGTTCTATCAAATCTCTTGCTTCCTCGTGCAACGCAGTATCGTGCCGGACAAAACGCTGGCCGACCCTGAAAGTAATAAGAAAGGCCAGCCAGGCCGAGGCCAAGGCGCCATATCGGGTCGGGATCAGCCGCCTCAGGTCCTTCTCGGCGCGCGCAAGATCGCCAAGACCGAGCTCGAACATGTCCTGGACCGCCGAACGCATGGTGTCGGCGCCATCCTCCCCGAGCTTGCGGAGGCGGGCCACATTCTCTTTCTCCAGCCAGATCCGATCGATGCACTGCGCCAGGCCCGCGGCGAGATCGGCATCGCGTTCTTGGCGCACCGCGGATGTTGCCGCGTCGAAAACACGCAGCCAGAGCGTCTGTTCCTCGGCCACGTCGACCAAGGCAAGAGTGATGCGCGCAGTGTCGCGAACACGGCGCACGGAGCATCGCAGGCATAGCGAGTGCTGCACGTGAGCATCGCGAGAAGCGAGCAGCGTAATGCCGTTTTTCCGCCGATCAAGGAAATCGCGAAAGCCGTCCTCAACCAATCCAGCCACAATCCTGTCGACGATGACGTCGGCCAGCATGTCTTCTTCGCGATCGAGACCGGACACAATGACGGGATCAATCCGGAGACCGAATCTGGCTGGAGCCCGCTCCTCCAGCCTGCCCACCTCGGCGCCGGCTTCCTTCAGCGGCTCGCTTTTTTGCCAGCGACTGCGCTCAAGTGTCAGCCATTCCTCAAATTCAGGATCGGCAATGTCGATCCCTTCAAGAAAGTTCTCAATTACAGGAGCAGCGTCTGAAGAGCCTTCGAAGATACATTTATCGAGGTCAATTTCGATGACAAAATTGTCGATCTTCAGCACGTCGGAGTAAGCAGGCGTGAGAGCCTTGCGGATTTCCTTCAGCGACTGGCGAAGACTCGTTTGACCCTGAGGCCGCGACTTTTCACTCCAGAGGTGATCGATCAACCAGCTGCGGGAACGCCGCCCGCCGTCCGCCACCATCACCATTGCCAGAATCGCGCGAGCCTTCTGGGTGGGAGGGGTAAGATCCCGACCATCCAGCCCACGAACCTGCATTGGTCCAAAAAGCCTGACCCGCAACATGGGTCTACCCAACCCTGACAAGTGCCCAAACGGAACATAATCATGATTCAAATATAAATAATAGTCTTTGTTACCTAAGCGGCGTCCGTATTTGGTTTCCGACTTTTCCGATACGGTTTTATCGGATGAGGCGGAATAATAAAATACTTTCAAACTCTGCGGCTCAATCGGGTGAAAGTTATTTTTGTTGCGAGACAACGAGTTTCCTCGGACGCATTCCAGTGCCGTAACAACCGGATCTTCGTGCTCCAAGTCCAGCGCAGCGTGACACATCCGGCCCTGCACAACATCAGCGCAGGTTGGAGCGTCACTTGGCGCGACAAATGGCAAATCGTCCTCCCTGGTTGCACCCGTCTGAGGTTGCCTCTTCAGAAACAGTTCGGAGGCTCCGCTCGCGTTTTCCGAAACTGACGCGCTGGCGTGATAGGGGCGTGAAATGAGATATCTTTGCCGGCCGAACTCTATGCCCGGCTGCTGCTGGCCAGATAAAATCGGGCAACAACAAGCAACAAAGACACAAATCCGCCCTCGGTGGCATTCGCGACCGCGCAGGAGCCCAAGGAATTGTCCTGGATCGACGGCGCCACCCAGGTCGCCCTTTACGACCGGGCTAACCGCGCCGGAGGAGGCCGGCAGGTATAGCTGGTCAGGAAGCCCCTCGCTTCCTGATGCCTGGCTGCGGCGACCAGTGAGCGCAGCAAGCCTGTGGCGAGCGACGATGCGACGGGTTCAGGCGATGCGGCAAGCGGCGTCGTAGTCGGCCAGCACCTGGCCGATCGCTGCGTGAAAAATGGCCTCGGGATTGCCAGCCGGTCCAAGCCCGGACGGCAGCGTCGGCAGGAATTGCCGCATCAGCGTTTCGGGAATGGCAACGCCGGCAAGTGCCTCACGCAGGCGGCCGACGGCAACGCTGGCCGTTGGATTGCTCCAATAATAGCGGATGCGGTCGCTGTAGCTGTAGTGGCGCTGCAGGTAGCGATCGGCTTCATTGCCGTGATAGTGGCCGTGCCAATGGCCCGGAGCGGCCAGCATCACGCGTTCCATCGTGCGGGCAAGCGACCTGTCGCCATARTCCGCGAYCATTTCGGAYGCGATCAGGTCGAGCCCGTARAGCGCCTCGCGCAACGCAAAGGTCAGGCCTGGACCCACTTTAAGGATCGGAAAGCCGTTGCCGACAAGGGCGGTGAGCGCCGCGCGGCTCTGGTAGTCGGTGGAATGCGCCTCGTAGACGAGCGACGGTTCCTCGTCGAGCAAACCGGTCAGCGGCTTCGATGCCTCGGGTCTGTAGGCGACGACGTTCTGGCTGCCGAACTCGACGCCCGGCTGCACCACCACGGCGATGACGCGGCCAAATGCTTCCGTCAGCCCTTCCCTGGCAAAGATCTCGCGATGCACCTCGATCGTGCGCCGCGCCGCCGCCGCCTCGGTGGGCTTCAGGTCGCTGATCGCGTGATCGACGCCACCGGGAGCTGGAACCTCGGTGCCGATAATGTAGACCGGCAAGGCGCCACTCGTGGCGCGTGCCGCCTTTTCGGCCGCCTTGGCCAGCCGCGCGGCCCGTGTCGCGATGGTCTCGTCGTCCAGGGCCGCCGGCTCGCCGGCACAACCCATCGATGCGTCGAGATGGATCTTGCTAAAGCCGGCCCAGACATAGGCAGTGACCATGGCCTCGGCCTTGCTCATCGCTTGTGCTGCCGGCTCCGTGCGCCACGGGTTCGGTCCCAGATGATCGCCGCCGAAGATGATGCGTTGGGGGTCGAGTCCCTCCTTGCCGGCAATCTCGAGCACGAAAGCGATGAACAAATCCGGGCTCATCCCGGTGTAGCCGCCGAACTGGTTGACCTGATTGCAGGTCGCCTCGATCAGCAGGCTGCTTTCCTTGTCCCTGACGGCGCGCCGGATGGCCGTCTGGATCACCAGCGGATGGGCCGAGCAGATCGAGGTGATGCCGTAGGGCGACCCGTTTCTGCGCGCGGTGGCAAGGCCTGCGAGCGGGTTGGTCGTCATGTCGCCCTCTGCGTCCCGGTGATGAAGCCGTCCAGCACATCGAAGCCGGCGGTGCCTTCCATGGGTCCGCGCCGCGTGACGTTGCGGGCGCCGGCGGCATTGGCATAAAACAGCGCCTTGGCCGGCTCCATGCCCTTGCGCCGGCAGGTGAGATAGGTCGCGCCGAAACAGTCGCCGGCGCCGGTCGGGTCGACTTCCTCGACCCGGAAACCGGCGCAGTCGATCCTGGCGCCGTCGGCGCCGAACCAGGACGAGCCGGCGGCCCCGCGCTTCAGCACGATCTCGCCGACGCCCCTGGCAAACAACGCCTTCACCGCCTGGCCTTCGTCATCGACCCCGGCGGCTGCAAGCAATTCGTCGCCGGACGGCAACAACAGATCGGCATCGTCGACCAGCGCTGAAAATTGCGCGCCGTCGGCGCCGTCGATCAACTCCTTRCGCATATTCGGATCGAAAGAGGTCGAGCCGCCRCGCGCCCGCACCGATTTCAAGGCATAGGCGACGATCTCCTTCAGCCCGGCCACCGACAAGGTCGAGCCCATGACATGCAGATGGCCGGCCCTGTCCGCCAATTCGCGCGCCGCGTCGGTGAGACGGATTTGCCCGGCGGCGGATTCGGCGATGTTGTAGACGAAGTCCCTGCCGCCGTCGGGCCTGTAGCGCACGAACGCGCTTCCCGTGGGGTAGCGGTCGCTGACCGACACCGCCGAGACGTCGACGCCGTCACGTCTCAGCCTTTCCAGGTTGATCGTTCCAAAATCGTCGCGGCCGACGCAGCCGATGAGCCCGGCGCCGCCGCCCAGCCTAGCCACCTGGTCGATGAAGATGGCCGGCGCGCCGCTCGGATATGGCCCGACCAGCGCCAGCGGTTCGAGGAACCCCAGGCCGCGGTCCGTCGCCATGATCTCGACCAGGATTTCGCCGGCCGTGATCGTCGGCCCCGCGGCTTCGGAGGCGATCTCCCTTCGGCGGCTCATTGCTGCAATTCCTTCTCTCCCCAGCCGGAACGGATGCCGTCGCAGTCACCCCAGCCCCACGATAGCGCTTGACGGTAGCCGAGGTAAATCGCGGCAAGTGCGAAGTCAACAGAAACTGCACGCATGTACATTTATTTTGCTGCGCATGCGGCCTTCCTAGACATGCCAAATCAGGAATATCAACTCGCCTGGTGACGGCATGGTGCCGAAATCAAGCGTGGCTGCCTTGACTCGGCTTTCCCATAGCGCAATAAAATGTATACGCATGTCCACTTACACATGCGCATTCGTAAAGGAGGAGACGAAATGCCTATCGGTAAGCGTATCGGAATTCTTGGCCTGTCGGCCGCTGTTTCGGCACTGGCGGCAAATGCCGCCCTGTCCGAGGAGATCACGGTTGCGACAGTCAACAATGGCGACATGATCATCATGCAGAAGCTGTCGCCCGAATGGGAGAAGGCGACAGGAAACAAGGTGAACTGGGTGGTGCTCGAGGAGAACGTGCTGCGCGAGCGGGTCACCACCGACATCGCCACAAAGGGCGGCCAGTTCGACGTGATGACGATCGGCGGCTATGAGACGCCGATCTGGGGTAAGAGCGGCTGGCTGACATCGCTCAACGATCTCGGCGACGATTATGACTATGACGAC
>NZ_JBFUGJ010000385.1:0-5328 GCF_056402975.1 Mesorhizobium sp. P3_A9
CCATCCGGTCGCCGCGCACGTCGAAGCCCGAAAGCGAGCCGATGAAGTTCATGCCGAGCAGGCTTTGGCTCAGCATGCCGGGGGCTGCGACCATCACCGACATGTCCTTGCGCACGATGCCGCCGATCGCCACCGCGTCGGTTTTGACCGCCGCGGCGCGCGCCATGCCGTTGGCAGTTGAAACCGGTATCGTGTAGTTGAGCACCGCCGGGTTGAAGCCTGCGGCCTGCGCGTCTTCCGATGTCAGCACGGTGCTGGTCGCGCCGGTGTCGACAATAGCCCGAACCGGATTGCCGTTGACCAGGATGCGCGCTTCGAAATGGCCATTGTCGGCCTTGTCGAGCGTCACCGTGGCGTGACCGTCCTCGACGCCAAGCGCCAGCGGACTGCCGGGAACGAGGCCCGCGGTCACCCGGCTGGCGACGTCCTGCAGTTCGTAGCGATACTGGTAGCCGGCGATTAGCGCGAGCACGATTGCCGCCCAGGCGCCGAGGTTGCGAGCCATGTCGCCCCACGGGCGGCCCGAGCGCAGCAGGCCAGCGCCGATGAGGGCGCCGAAGGCGCCAAGCCAGATCAGCCTGCCGAAATCGTARTTCTCGACCCCAAGCGTGCTGCCGGCGGAATCGTTGAGCATGAGCAGGACTGCTCCCACGCCGATCACCGCCATCAGAATCCAGAACAGCCGACTGCTCATCCGTGCCTCGCTAGAGCAATTCCAGGAAAGTGTAGAACGGTTCTTCGTCCGGAATTGCGTTAAAACAATGAGTTAGAGCGGTCCGCCGTTTCCGTGAAAGGGTGAACTCTAGAGTGCGTCGCGTTCGCGGGCCATACGGGTGCGGCGCGTCTCCCGGCGCGGCCGGCGCTCGACCGTTTCCAGCCGGGCCGGCAATTCGGCCATCACASTGCGGCGTGTTTCCGGCGTCATCCCCATCCAGGCGCCGATTTCCTCGCGCGTGCGGCCGCAACCGAAGCAGAAGCCGGTTTTCATATCGATCGAACAGACAAGGATGCAGGGAGATTCGATGACGGTCATGACTTTCGCTTGAGGGATCCGTACGGAATCCGCTCTTTCACCTCCACATGGTGCAACGGCAAAGCCAATGCAAGCCCTCGCGTTCGCGCCTTCCCAGGCCATCTTTGCGGCAATCAAGGCGGATGTTTGCGAGAGGTTGTGCCGATCACGCAACGCGGCTATGCCGCTCACCAACTCCAGGAATGATTGCTCACGACATGACCAGCGCTCTGCCTTTCGATGATTTTCGCAACCTGCTCGACAATCTGCCGGCAGCCGACCTCAAAGCCGAAGCGCGCGTGCGCACACTGTTTGCCAAGGCCGACAAGCCGGCGCATTCACTCGGCCGCATCGAGGACATCGCCGCGTGGCTTGCCGCCTGGAGCGGCCGGGCTCCGCCTGCCGTGACAAGACCGCTGATGGCTGTCTTTGCCGGCAACCATGGTGTTGTCAGGCACGGCATTTCGCCGCGACCGGTGGCGGCAACCGCCAACGCGGTCGAGCTTTGCGCGGCCGGCGGTGCGGCAATCAACCAGATCTGCATCGCCAACGATCTCGGGCTGAAAGTGTTCGATCTTGCCTTGCACATACCGACCGGCGACATCACCGATGACGACGCGCTCGATGAACGCGGCTGCGCGGCCACCATGGCCTTCGGCATGGAAGCGATCGCGGGCGGCACCGATTTGCTTTGCCTCGGCGATCTCGGCGTCGGCAATTCCACCGTCGCCGCCGCGCTGCTTGCCGCACTGTTCGGGGGCAGGGGTGCCGATTGGGTCGGCCCGGGATCCGGCGCCGATGCAGCGATGCAGGCGCGCAAGGCGGAGGTGGTCGATGCGGCGCTGGCCTTTCACGGGGGCCATCTCGAGGACCCGTTAGAGGTGCTGCGCCGGGTCGGCGGCCGCGAGTTCGCGGCGATAGCCGGCGCCATCCTCGCCGCGCGGATGCAGAATATTCCCGTGCTGCTCGACGGCTTCGCGGCAACGGCAGCCGCAGCGGTGCTTTATGTCGCGACCCCCGCAGCGCTAGACCATTGTCTGCTCGCCAGCCTGTCGCCGGAGCCCGCGCACGCC
The DNA here is from genome assembly GCF_056402975.1 of Mesorhizobium sp. P3_A9. NCBI lineage: Bacteria > Pseudomonadati > Pseudomonadota > Alphaproteobacteria > Hyphomicrobiales > Phyllobacteriaceae > Mesorhizobium > Mesorhizobium sp. P3_A9. Next base: position 2,086 of record NZ_JBFUGJ010000385.1, read on the forward strand.
AAGGCCGCCGAGTTGCTTGGCTTCCGCCCATTGCTTGACCTCGATATAAGCCATGGCGAAGGGGCAGGGGCAGCCCTTGGCGCTGGCCTGGTCAAGGCGGCGGCGCTGACCAGTTCAGGCATGGCGGCGGCTGTTCGGGGCTAGGATCCTTGGTCCTCGGCGTATCAACGCCTGAGATTGGGGATGCGATAGACGACTGAGCTGTACTTCGGATTGGAGCGGGTCTCGACGATCGACCCGCCGAGGCCTTCCGCGATTCGCCGGCTCGCCAGGTTCTCTTCGGCGACAGGGTACTCGAAGCAATCGGGATTGAGCTCGTCGGACGCCCACGCCGCCACAGCGGCGACGGCCTCCCGGCCAATGCCGTTTCCATGGACGTCCTGCCTTATCCAAATCCCGATCTCGGGGCAGGCCGTCTTGGCCGCGTGAAGGCCGACAAGCCCCAGACAGCGATCATCCGCCAGTGAACGCACAACGAAATGCAGATCCGATCCGTCAAGGATCGGCGCCAGCCAGGATCGCCATACCTCGGCAAAGGCCGTTGATGATCGAGGTGGTTCCCACTGCATGAAACGGGTGATGGTGGGCGTGATGGCGGCAAAGACCTCGTCAGCGTCGTCTGATATAAACAGCCTAAGGCGAAGCCGTTCCGATCTGATTTCGACGCGGCTTGCATCCCAATCTCCGGTCATTGCGGTCCGCGTTTCTCCTTGAGGCCGAGTGGAGGCAGGTCGCCGGGGTAGCCTAGCGCCTTCGCGCCGCGACCGCGGCCGTCGGCAGTGCAGGCAGTTCTTCCATCACCCGGCTCAGCGGGAAGATGGCGATCGCCTCGGTGCCTTCGCGCAGCTTGGAATGAAGCTCGAACTCGCCACCATGCATGGCGAGCAGGCCTTGCACGATCGGCAGGCCAAGCCCGGTGCCCTGTTCGGCACTCTTGATGGCGATCGAGCCCTGGCCGAAGGCCGAGAGCACGATCGGGATCTCGTCCTCGGGAATGCCGGGGCCATTGTCCTTGATCGAAATGTATTGTCCGCCGCCTGCCGTCCAGCCGACCCGGACACGCACTTCGCCGCCGGTGGCGGTGAATTTTATGGCGTTCGACAAAAGGTTGAGCGTGATCTGCCGCACGGCGCGCTCGTCGGCGAACAGCCGCGGCAATGTCGCTTCGAAATCCTGGATGACCCGGATATCCTTGTTGCGCGCCCTCAGCTCCATCATATGGCAGCAGTCCTCGACGATGTTGAGCAACATCACCGGCTCTTCGTTGAGTTGGTAGCGGCCAGCCTCGATGCGCGACAGGTCGAGTATCTCGTTGATCAGGTCGAGCAGGTGCTGGCCGGAATCATGCACGTCGTGCGCATAGTCGCGATAGGTGGGATTGCTCATCGGCCCCAGCACCTCGTTCGCCATCACCTCGGAAAAGCCGAGAATGGCGTTGAGCGGCGTGCGCAGCTCATGGCTCATCGACGCGAGGAAACGCGACTTTGCCAGATTGGCGTCCTCGGCCCGCCGCCGCGCCTCGTCCGACATCGATTTTGCTGTCTCCACTTCGGCGATCAGCGCGTCCTTTTCGGAGCGGAACGACAACAGCATCAGGGAGAAGCGGTTGAGGTGACGGGCGATATAGGCGAAGAAGGGCAGCGACGCGACGAGCAGTCCGGCCATGATCGCCTCGACCGGCATCCACAGCTTGATCCCGGCATAGGCATAGAGCGCCACCGGCACGGCAAAGGTCGCCAGCAGCGCGCCGCTCAGGGATGAAGCCATCAGAGCGGTCCCGGCCATGGCAAACAGCAGCACGACCGCCTTGATCACCTGGAACTGGTCGACCTCGCAGGCACCGCAGCCCAGCCAGACGAACCAGGCCCAGCCGAGGCCGCAAAGGAAATGGCCGGCCAGGAATTCCCGTTGCGCTTGCAAGGGGTTGAGTTCGGAAGCTTCCGTACGCTCAATCCGCCGCGCCATGAAGACGACGATCGTATAGGAGGTGAGCGTGAACAGCGCCCAGAGCCCGATCTCGTTGCCGATTCCGGTGAGCCGGCCGACTGCTGCGATTGCCAGGACGAGCAGCGGGATGACCACGGCGCCGCTTGTCATGGCGCGCGCGTGGAGTTTTAGCAGTTCGCGGTCGAAATCGGGATTGCCGGCCTGTTGCGAAAGACGGTCGCGCGTCTTGCGCACCGCGCGCGCCACATCGCTGTTGCGATGGGGTTTCCTGCGGTCCACAATGAACTTGTCCGCTGTGTTCGAGCGTTGCAAGGGCATCAAAAACTTCGATTTATACGGGCAGCGGTTTCAAGGTGTTAAGCTACGTTCGAATGATTAACCAACCGTTTGCCATATGAGTCGTTCATGGTCGCCAAGATCGCGCCGGCGGTACGCGGCGCCGCCCCCGAGAAGCCTGTGGCGCAAAGTGCTGGACTACGGGCTGGCCACCATCATTCTGGGACTGCTGATGCTGCTGGCGGCGCGCCTCGATCGGGTGGAAACGCCACAGACGCAAGGTGCCGCCATCATCAATGACGGCGATTCCATCACACTCGGCACCGAGCGCATCCGCATGCGCGGCATCGATGCCCCGGAATACACCCAGACCTGCCGCAGGAACGGTGCGGATTATGCCTGTGGCACGCTGGCGCGCCAGGCGCTGGTGCGCCTGATTGCCGGCAGGCCGGTCACCTGCAGCGGCTGGCAGCGGGATCGCTATGGCCGGCTGCTTGGCGACTGCAAGGCCGGCGGCACCGATCTCAACCGCGCCCAGGTCGAGGCGGGCTGGGCCGTTGCCTTCGGCGACTACGAAAGTGAGGAAGCGACTGCCCGCGTGGCAAAGGCCGGTATCTGGGCAGGTACGTTCGACCAGCCGCAGGACTGGCGCGACAGCCATCACGGCGAGGTCGTGGAGCGAAAGCACGGTACACTGGCGTCGATCGGCGATGCCGTGCGGGAGATTTTTCGCTTCTGGTGACGCGCATTGGCTCAGAAGGAAAAGGGAGGATCGAATGAAACTCTATGACGGCGGCCGGGCGCCCAATCCACGGCGGGTTCGCGTTTTCCTCGCCGAGAAGGGGATCGCTGTTCCTCTGGTGTCTGTCGACATGGGCGCTTTCGAGCACAAGGGCGAAACGGTTAGCTCTCGCAATCCTTTGCAACGCCTGCCGGTGCTGGAGCTTGACGATGGCACCGTCATCACCGAATCCGTCGCCATCTGCCGCTATTTCGAGGAATTGCACCCCGAGCCGGCCC
>NZ_JBFUGJ010000386.1:0-5321 GCF_056402975.1 Mesorhizobium sp. P3_A9
GTCTTGATCAGTGCGGCATGGGCAAAGGCCTGGTTTGTCGAGGCCATCACGATGCACAGCATGATCAGGGCCAGCAGCCCGCCGGCAATGCGGCCGAGGGGCTTGCCGGTCGTACCGACCATACACAGGGAAGATATTGCGCTCATGGCATGCCTTGGGATGCGGCGCGCCCTAACGAGCAGAGCGCGCCGCGAGAAAATTACTTCTTCGGCGTGAGCTTGATGCCGGGCGCTGGGTTCTCCAACGCGTCTTCATCCTGCCCTGCCGCGGGGATTTCGATCCAGCGGTCGGCGGCGCCATCGCATTCCTGCACCACCGGGAAGTAGAGTTTCTGGCCGACGGGCAGATCCGCCGYCAGCGTSSCGCGGAAGACRAACTCGTCRTAGAATTCRTCCGGCAGRYTGCCGCCGCTCCAGTCGACYTCCTTGACGCCRTCSGTCACCGCCTGRCCRTARAGCTGGTAGGATTTGTCRTAYTTGCCCTTCTTGGTCTGCAGCGTCCAGCCSGGCTTGGGCATCGGCTTCACCGCGATCACCCCTTCCGGAATCTGCACGCGCACGGCGGTCGTCGCCTTGCCGTCGCAGCCATGCGGCACGCGCAGCACGGCCTTGTAAGTCGAGCCGACCGCCGCTTCCTGGGTTTCGAGCGTGATGTGCGCGAAGGCGGCATTTGTTCCCAGCGCCAGAATCGCGCCGGCCGACAAAAGATACTTGTTCATGGTGGTCCCTCTGATTTCAAAATTTGCGGATCGGCGCGATCAATTGGCGTGGTCGTCCATGCCGCCCATCTCGCCCATGCCTTCGACGGCAAACTCGATATTGACCGTGCCGGCCTTCTCGAAGGTCAGCGTSGCGGCGAATTTCTCGCCTTGCTTGGGTTGCCGCTTCAGGCCGACGAACATCAAATGATAGCCGCCAGGCGCCAGCGCCACCTTGCCGCCCGCCGGGACTTCCAGGCCGCCGGAAACCGGCCGCATGGTCATGACGCCGTCCTTGATACCCATCTCATGCAGCTCGGCCTTTTCGGAGACATCAGAGGAGATCGACAGCAGCCGGTCCGGCGCGCTGCCCTTGTTGACGATGGTGAAATAGCCGCCGGCCACCTTGGCGCCGGCCGGTGTGGCGCGCGACCAGGGATGCTCGATCTCGAGATCGCCGACCTTGAACTCATGCGCCAGGACAGACTGGGCGCCGACGAGCATGATCGCAAACGCCAGCGCGGCAGCGCCGAGATGCTCCTGGAAACGAGACAGAATGCGACTGAACAGAGTGCCCGCCGCTATAGGGGAAAAATGGGACATGGTTGCTCCATGAAGTGATGATCGCGCCGTTGCCGGTCGCGAGCAGTTTTGATCCTTGGATGGGTGCGCCCGCGAAAGGTTCCGCCGGGCAAGCAGCTCAGGCTGCCAGCGGCGGCGCGCGCGGGTTCGACGGCGAGCGTTCGCGCGCGAAGTCGAGATGAATGCTCGCCGGAAAGACGAAGGCGACCGTTTCGAAGGAAAGGCTGCCCAGGGCCAGCCCGGCATCGGGCGGCGGCGCAAAGGCCGATGAGAACATGCTGCAGCCAAGCGTGCAGCAGGCCGGCAGGTGCGACGGGTGCTGGTCACCACCAGGGAGCTGGGTGGCGCCATCGCGGCTACAGATAACGTTGCCGAAAGCGTCGAGCTGCGCGGCATTCGGGCCAGTGCCGAAGGCGAACGCGCCGAGCGTCGACTGGAGCAGCAGCAGGTAGGCCGCGACAAGCGCGACCGGCATGCTCCAGCGTCTCCCCCGGCTATTCAAGCCATCTGCCTCTTCAAGCAATTTCTGGAAGGATATCTATCACGCGACCGGCGAGTGGAAAATCGGCAATTCGATGCTGCGGCAACGCGGCTCAGGACTTTAGCGAGGGCCGGCTTTCTGGGATCGAGGTCAGCAATGTCTGCCTTGCCGACTTCAGGTGCTTGCGGCAGGCGGCGTCGACCTTGCCGAGGTCGCGCGATTTGAGCGCCTCGATATAGGCAAGATGCTCTCCGACCGCCACTTCGTTGCGCTCGCGCTCCTGCGCCTTGTTCCACTGRTAGTGGTAATGGAAGATCATGGCGATGACGTCGTAGAAATCGACGATGAAACGGTTGCGCGACGCACGGTGGATAAGCCGGTGGAAGCGTTCGTCCAGCTCGGAAAACGCGTTGAAGCGCGTGGCGATCTCGCGTGCCAGCTGGCGATGTTCGTCCTCCAGGCGGTCGAGGTCGGTCCAGACCGGACTGTCCTGCGGCAGAGCCGCGAAGGCAGCCGCCGAGCGTATTTCGAACATCTCGCGGATTTCGGTCAGCTCTAGCGCGAAGGCCCGGGTAAAGCCCTTCAGCACCCAATGGCTGTTGCGGCGCTTCTCGATCAGGCCGAAACGCGAGAAGCGGATCAGGAACTCACGTACGCTGGTKGTGCCGACGCCGATCTCGCGCGCCAGTTCGAGCTCATTGATCTGCATGCCGGCCTCGGCGCCGCCGGCGAGCAGCCGGCGCATGAACGAACGCTCGATGATCTCGGCCAGGGTGTCGGTCTCTTCCTCGGGGAAGAAGTCGTCGGGACGCGGGTCGCGCAGCACCGTCTTGGCGCGCTTGTTCCAGGCGATCAGACCGGTTTCTTCCATGCGCGTCAGGATGCTGCGCACAGTGGTGCGGCTGACACCGAGCAGCGTGCCCAGTTCCGGTTCCGACGGCAGGCTGCGCGTTTCGTCGAGCAGCCTGAGGCACCTGTTGTAGGCGTCCTTGTAGACGTTGTTGCTCTTCGACATCCCCTGCCCCATTCACACTGGCGCTTGCGGCGGCCGGCTTGAAGCGCAATATGACGTTCCCATGACCCTGAAAAGCAGGAATCGCTTTCGCTGGGGTCCGGTCCGTTGTTTGCAGCGCCACCACCAGCCAGAGGCATGCGGAACGCCTGCGAAAAAACAATTGACGCAAAACTGTTTTTTCACGATAAAAGACATTAACTCTTAACAGGCGCGTGTCAATCCGCGCATCCCAGGATCACCCAGGAAACCGCCCGTGAACGTCTCCAACACCATTCTTCTGTCCCCCGCCGACAATGTCGCCGTTGCCAATGGCCGCATCGAGATCGGCACCGCTCTGCCAGGCGGCGCGCTTGCCTCCGCGGTCATCGAACCCGGCCACAAGGTGGCGATCAAACCGATTGCCGCCGGTGAAGCCGTCGTCAAATACGCCCAGGCGATCGGCCGCGCCACGCAGGACATTGCGGCGGGCGAGCATGTCCATTCGCACAATCTGGTGTTCGAGGCCGGCCGCCTGCCGGTGGTGCCGCCGAGCGAGGCAGAGCACGCAACCGAGGCCGACCGCGCCCGCACCTTCATGGGCTATCGCCGCGCCGATGGCCGCGCCGGCACGCGCAACTTCATCGGCATCCTCGCCAGCGTCAATTGCTCCGCCACTGTCTGCCATTCCATCGCCGACACCGCCAACCGGACCTTGCTGCCGAAATATCCCGGCATCGACGGCTTCGTGCCGATCGTCCACGGCCAAGGCTGCGGCATGAGCGGCACCGGCGACGGCATGATGGTGCTGCACCGCACATTAGCCGGCTATGCGCGGCACCCGAATTTCGGCGGAGTGCTGATGGTCGGCCTCGGCTGCGAGGTCAACCAGCTCACCCTTTACGGCCAGAAGGGCGTCTCCGCCGGCAAGCGCCATTTCAACATCCAGGACGCCGGCGGGTCGCGCAAATCGGTGGAAAAAGCGATGTTGGTGCTGGCCGAGATCGCCGAGGAAGTCGGTCAGTTGAAGCGTGAGCCGATCCCGGTCAGCGAGATCGTCGTCGGCCTGCAATGCGGCGGCTCCGACGGCATGTCGGGCATCACCGCCAATCCGGCACTGGGTGCGGCTGTCGATATCCTGGCCGGCGTCGGCGGCATCGGCATCCTGTCCGAGACGACGGAAATCTACGGCGCCGAGCATCTGCTCGCCTATCGCGCCGCGACGCCCGAGATCGCCAAGAAGCTCGATGGCTATGTGAAGTGGTGGGAAGATCACGTCGCCAAGCATGGCGCCTCGATCGACAACAACCCCTCGCCGGGCAACAAGCGCGGCGGCCTCACCACCATCCTGGAGAAGTCGCTGGGCGCGGTTGCCAAGGGCGGCCAGACGCCGCTCAACGGCGTCTTCGGCTATGCCGAGAAGGTCACCGGCAACGGATTGGTGTTCATGGACACGCCCGGCTACGACCCGGTCTCGGCCACCGGCCAGGTCGCGGGCGGCGCCAATGTCATCGTCTTCACCACCGGCCGCGGTTCCTGCTTCGGCTGCCGGCCGACACCGTCGATCAAGGTCGCCACCAACTCGACCATGTATCACCAGATGGAAGAGGACATGGACGTCAATTGCGGCGTCATCGCCTCGGGTGAAAAGACCATCGCCGGCATGGGCCGCGAAATCTTCGAACTGATCGTCGAGACGGCTTCAGGCCGCAAGACCAAGAGCGAGGATTTTGGCTACGGCGACAACGAGTTCGTGCCCTGGCATCTCGGCGCGACGCTCTAGATTTAGCTGATATGTGGTAGAATGGCCGGGCCGGGCAACGGCCGGCAACGGGGAGGCTTTGCATGGAAAAACGCCGCATCGGCCAGACGGCGCTCGAGGTCACCGAGGTCAGCTTCGGTGGCGCTGCGATCGGCGGCCTCTACCGCGCCTGTTCGCGCGAGGCGGCGATGGAGACGCTGCAAGGCGCCTGGGAGGCGGGCTTGCGCTATTTCGACACCGCGCCGTTCTACGGTTTCGGCCTGTCGGAACGACGCTTCGGCGATTTCCTGCGCTACAAGCCGCGCGATTCCTATGTGCTGTCGACCAAGGTCGGCCGCCTGTTTCACCCCGTACCCGAAGACCARGTSCCCGAYCACTCCTATGTCGATCCGCTGCCCTTCGCGCTCGACTACGACTATTCCTATGACGGCATCATGCGGTCGGTCGACTTCAGCTATGCACGGCTTGGCCTGAACAAGATCGACATCCTCTATGTCCACGACATCGGCGCTTACACGCATGGCGTTGAGAAGACCAAGCTGCACTTTCGCCAGTTGATGGACGGTGGCCTGAAGGCGCTCGACGAGTTGAAGCGTTCCGGCACGATTTCCGCCTACGGGCTCGGCGTCAACGAAGTCCAGATCTGCCTTGACGTGATGCGCCGGGCGCCGCTCGACTGCATCCTGCTCGCCAGCCGCTATTCCTTGCTCGACCGCAGCGCGGAAGCCGAACTGCTGCCACTGTGCCGGGCGCAACAGACATCGCTGGTCATCGGCGGCGTGTTCAACTCCGGCATATTGGCGACCGG
>NZ_JBFUGJ010000387.1:0-5294 GCF_056402975.1 Mesorhizobium sp. P3_A9
CTCCGCGACAAAGCCGCAGGATCAAAGGACATTGTCGAAAAGCTCGACGCGGCGCTCAAGGGGAAAGTCCTCGGCATCCAGGGATCGACGACGGCAGGCAAATTTGTCGACGAGTATCTGAAGGACGCGGTCACGGTCAGATCCTACAAGACGCAGGATGAAGCCAATCTCGATCTTCTGGCGGGCCGCATCGATCTCACCATGGCCAACATCACGGTTCTCGCCGAGGCGCTGAAAAAGCCTGACATGGCCGAGGCGGAACTCGTAGGACCGACTTTTCTCCTGGCCAGCGGAACAAGCGTGGCCTTTCGCAAGAGCGACACCGCGTTGAAGGACAAGTTCAACGCTGTGATCCATGAAGTCAACGCCGACGGTTTCAACAAGGCGCTGACGGAAAAATGGTTCGGCGTCGATATCTCCGTGAACAATTGAAACGGACGAGAGCGGGCGGCTTTGCGCCTGTCCGCGATTGTCGCCACCTCACGCGATGAGCGACCCGGCGGCGGGTCGCTCACTTCGTACCTCCCATGCAGCTGGTTTCAGGGATGTCAGCCCGCAATGACAGCTTTCGATTTCGTTCTGGGATTTGGTGAGGCCGGCTGGGGACCGGCACTGCTTCAAGCCGCGATGATGACGCTCGCCGTGGCATCGACAGGCTACGCCTTCGGCCTCCTGGTTGGCAGCTTCGGCGCGTGGGCAAAGATCAAGGGTGGCGTTCTTCCGCGGTTGCTCGCCGACGCCTACACCACGGTGCTTCGCGGCATACCAGACATTCTCGTCATCTATCTCTTCTACTTCGGCTCAAGCGCGGTCCTGACACCGTTGGCCGGCCTGTTCGGCATTTCGGGTTTCGTCAGCCTGCCCGGCTTCATGGCCGGTGCATTGGCGATCGGGCTGGTGTCCGGCGCCTATCAGGCTGAAGTCATGCGCGGCGCCTATCGCGCGGTCTCGCCCGGAGAGATCGAAGCGGCGATCGCCGCCGGCATGTCCCGCCTGACGATGTTTCGCCGCATCATCGCTCCGCTGGTCCTGCGCCATGCCCTGCCGGGTCTCGGCAATGTATGGCAGCTGGTGCTCAAGGAATCTGCCTTGGTCTCGGTCACCGGGCTGGTGGAAATCCTGCGCCAGGCGCAGATCGGCGCCGGATCGACCGGCCAGCCATTCACTTTCTTCTTCGCCGCCGCCCTCCTGTACCTGGCCATTTCATCGTTCTCGACATGGCTTCTGCGGTGGACCGAGGGACGGCTCGCACTCGGCGCGAGGCGGGCCTGATGGATCTTCCATTCCTGTACGAGACACTGCTGAAGCTTCTGACGGGGGTGCCGCTGACATTGCAGCTCGCAATATCCTCCGTGGCGCTGGGTGCCGTTCTGGCCGTCGCGCTCGCTTTGGCGCGGTTGTCAGGTCTGCGGCTCCTGGCTTGGCCCGCATCCTTCTACGTCTTCATCTTCCGCTCCACGCCGCTGCTGGTGCAGATTTTCCTGATCTATCATGGCCTTGGCCAGTTCCATGCGGTGCGGGCCAGTTTTCTCTGGCCTCTCCTGCGCGAACCCTATTGGTGCGCGCTCATCGCCTTGACCTTGAACACCGCCGCCTATTCCAGTGAAATCATTCGCGGTGCATTGCTCTCGGTTCCATCAGGTCAGATCGAGGCCGCACGGGCGTGCGGCATGTCTGACTTCACGCTCCACCGCCGCATCGTCTTCCCGCTTGCCTTGCGCCATGCCTTGCCGGGATACAGCAACGAATTCATCCTGATGATAAAATCGACGGCGCTGGCCTCCATCATCACCCTGATGGAGGTGACCGGCCTGGCAGCACAGCTCATTTCCGAATCCTTCCGTGCCATCGAAATCCTGATCGTCGCGGCCGCGATCTATCTCTTCCTCAATTTTACCGTCACGCGGCTCGTTCAGTGGGCCGAATACGCGCTGAGCGCCGAGCTGAGGCCGCCTCCGGCTGCGGCGCCCGGGCAAGGAGGAACCTCATGACTGACCAGCTCAAGCCGGCCGTGCGCCTGACGGAACTCCGCAAGAGCTTCGGCGCCCTCGAGGTGCTCAAAGGCATCTCGCTCGAAGCGATGGAAGGTCATGTCGTCTCCATCCTAGGCTCATCCGGCTCCGGCAAGTCGACGATGCTGCGCTGCATCAACATGCTTGAAACGCCCGATAGCGGGCAGATCGAGGTCGGCGGAGAGACCATCGGGCTGAAGAAGGTCGGTGGCAGGACGCGGCCAGCCGACAGGCACCAGTTGCAACGCATGCGCGCAAGCATCGGCATGGTGTTTCAAAGCTTTAATCTCTGGTCTCATATGACGATCCTGGAAAACCTGATCGAGGCCCCGATCCATGTCCAGAAGCGTCCCCGCGCCGATTGTGTGGAGGAGGCTGAGGCACTTCTGGAGAAGGTCGGCATTGCCGAGAAACGCAATCATTATCCCGCCCATCTCTCAGGCGGTCAGCAGCAGCGTGCGGCCATCGCCCGGGCGCTGGCACAGCAGCCGAAGGTCATGCTTTTCGATGAGCCGACCTCCGCGCTCGACCCCGAGCTTGTCGGCGAGGTCCTGCGTGTCATGCGCGCGCTCGCCGAGGAAGGCAGGACGATGCTGGTCGTTACCCATGAAATGGGCTTCGCCCGTGACGTCTCCAGCAAGGTCGTGTTCCTGCACAAGGGCGCGGTCGAGGCGGAAGGCTCTCCCCACGACATGTTCGCTGCCGGCCGGTCCGAATGCTTCCGGCAATTCCTGTCCGGCGGYAACGGCTTGAAATGAGCCGACCTTCCCACACATGCGATACACACGAAAGAATATCGAGAAGGAACTGACAGCATGACCACACAGGCCACCGCGTCTGAAATCGTGATCGTCGGAGGCGGCATCTACGGTACCAGCCTTGCCTACAACCTGGCGCGGGCCGGCCGGACCGTTACCCTGATCGAGGCCGACGAGATCGCGGCCGGCGCATCGGGCGGTTCCGGCGAACGGGGCGTGCGCGCCAACAGCCGCGACTTGCGCGAACTGCCGATGGCGACTGTCGGCTTTCCGCTCTGGGCGAGATATCAGGAACAATTCGAAGGCGGCGTCGGCTACCGCCGGATCGGCGGCCTTCATCTCTTCAATATCCCGCGCGGCGGCCATGAACATGAGGTGCGCGGCACCATGGAAGCCATGGCCATGGCACAGAACGCGCTTGGCGTTCCCTCCCAGCTTCTCAACCGTGACGAAACGCTGGAACGTGAGCCGGAACTGTCGGGGGATCTGATCGGCTCGATCTATTGCCCGAATGACGGGGTGTGCGATCACACCTTCGCCACGCAGGCCTTCGCCAAACAGGCGCGCAAGGCCGGAGCGAACCTGCGCACCGGCACGCGCGTCACCGAAATCCTCCACGACAAAGGGAGGGCAACAGGGGTCAGGCTGGCGAGCGGCGAAGTCGTGCCGGTTGGCGAGAAGCTCGTTCTCCTGGCCAACAACGGCGTCGTCCCGCTGCTGAAACCGATTCTCCAGCCGCAAGAAATCCTGCCCGTCACCACCCTGATGCCGCAGATGATGTTCGTCACCAACCCGCACGGCAAAAGGATCAATCATCTTCTCGGCCATGCCCACCGCACGCTGTCGGTGAAGCAGATCCAGGATGGGACGTTGATGCTTTCAGGCGGCCAGAGCGTCGCCTATTCGCCGGAGGGCCGTTGGAAGGGGTCGCTCAGTGCGACAGCGCTAGGCCTGACCGATGCCATCGCGACCTTGCCCTTCATCGACGAATCCGCCTTCCTGAAAGTCGATGCGTCCCGCGTCGAGAGTTGTGCGATCGACGGCATCCCGATCGTCGACACGCCTGCTGCCTTGCACAACACCATCTATGGATTTGCCTGGACCGGCCATGGCTTCGCCATCGCCCTTGGCGTCACCAAATACCTGACGGACTGGATTGTCGGCGGTGAAAAGCCGCAAGCGCTCGAAGTCTTTTCGGGGAAGCGGTTTCGTGGGTCATTTTCCGGCTAGACCGCCCGAGGTCTGATCACGGCGGATCGGTATGGCAGGTCCCGGCGATCTGCTCGACCGCCTCTTCAAGCCCGGCAAGGTCGAAATCCGCTTGGCCGCGGCCTGACAACAATCCGAACCGCCAGGAAAGCGACAGCCGGCTTGCGGGAACAAGGCGCTTGATGCCGTCGGCGCCGTCGCGCATCAGCATTCGGCCGCGCGATCCGACCGACCAGCTCTCGTCGAACTTGCCGCCGCCGTCGACGGTAACCGACATGGTGATCTTGCGGCTGGCCGAAACCCCGTCATTCAATTGCAGCCATTCGGTCCAGCGCGGTTCGCCGTCTGCCCGGCAGGCAATGGTCAGCACCGGGCTGTAGCTCAGGGCGCCGCCACCGGTGATAAGTTTGTTGGTGCCATGAAGCGACGCGGTGACAAGGCCACCGTCATCCGTGCCGAAGCGCCAGTCGCCGGCAAGCGCGTCGGCTTGGGCAACATCACAGGCGAAGGCCAGAACGAGCGCCAGGGCAACGGTACGCCCCGTTTCGAAGAATAGGCTCAACGCCCCCTCCAGGAACCACACGGTTTACAGCAACAGCGCAGATAGTGATTAGCGCTTGGTATAGCCAAGTGCTGCCTCCCGCGAAGCGAATCGGCTGTTGCAGTTTCGCAACGAAAAAGGCCGCCCCGAGGGCGGCCTTCGTCGATTTCATCAAACGCGAGAACTTATTCGGCGTCCTTGGCGGCCTTCTTCTTCGGCGCAGCCTTCTTCTTCGGCTCTTCCGCCTCGTCGCCAGCCTCATCAGCCTTGGCTTCGGCCTTCTTGGCCGCGGCCTTCTTCGCCGGCTTGGCCTTGGTCGTGGTTTCCGCTTCCTCGTCGTCGGCCATCAGCTCTTCCTTGCTGACCTTGACATCGGTGACCGAGATCTGGCCGAGCAGATGATCGACCACCTTCTCCTCGAACATCGGCGCGCGCAGCGCATTCAGCGCYTCGGGATTGTTGCGGTAGAACTCGAACGCTTCCTGCTGCTGGTTGGCCGGGAAGCGGCGAACCTGCTCGAACAGGCCGCGCTGCAATTCCTCGTCCGATACGGTGACACCGGCCTTCTCGCCGATCTCGGCCAGCACCAGGCCGAGGCGCACGCGGCGTTCGGCAAGACGCAGATATTCGGCGCGGGCTTCTTCTTCGGTCGTCTCTTCGTCGGCGAAGGTGCGGCCAGCGGCTTCCAGATCGCGGTTGACCTGCGCCCAGATGTTGTTGAACTCAGCCTCGATGAGCTTCGACGGCGCCTCGAACGAGTAGGCCGCGTCGAGC
>NZ_JBFUGJ010000388.1:0-5284 GCF_056402975.1 Mesorhizobium sp. P3_A9
GGCGAAGACAGCACTGGCAAGGGCGGCCGCCGGCAGCGCGGTCCAAAAGCCGACGTCAAAGTCCCGCGCCAGGATCGCCGCCGCGTAGGCGCCGACGCCGACCAGTGCGGCATGGCCCATCGACAGGATGCCGGTCTGGCCGAACAGCACCGAAAGGCCGTAAAGGGCGATGACGTTGATGCCGGCCGAGATCGCCAGCGACAGGAAGCGGTTGCTGGGCGAGAACAACGGCACGGCCGCGATCAGCGCCAGGATGACCAGCACCGGCAAAAGGGAGCGCAACGGCTTGAGAGTGGCGCCGGCATTCATGACGCCATCCGGGGTCCGCTGGTGCCGCCGAACAGGCCGTGCGGTCGCACGATCAGCACCAGGATCATCAGGGCGAAGGAATAGGCGTCGGTCCATTGCGAGAAGCCGTAGCCGGCGCTGAAGCCTTCGACGATGCCGAGGATGAGGCCGGCGGCGACGGCACCGTAGATGTTGCCGAGCCCGCCGATCAACGCGACGGCAAAGCCTTTCATCACCATGGTGCCGCCGGTGAACGGGGTGATCGGAAACAGCGCGATCAGCAGGGCGCCGCCAAGGCCAGCCAGCGCGCTGCCGAGCACGAACACGCCGGTGATGTAGCGGCGCACGGGAATGCCCATCAGGGCCGCCGTGTCGCGATCCTCGACGCTGGCGCGCAAGGCGCGGCCATAGCGGCTGGCGGTGATCATACGGAAGCTCAGCGCCACCACTGCGATGGTGATCAGGATGACCATGACGCGGACAGAGGCGATGCGTACGCCGCCGATCTCCCAGACCGTGGTCAGCGGGCGCGGAATGCTCTTCTGGTTGGGATTCCAGAACAGCACGACGACATGCTGCAACACGACGATGAGGCCAAGCGAGACGATGAAGCCGTTGGTCGGCCGCTCCAGCGTGAAGCGGAACAGGCCGCGCTCCAAGATGTAGCCCATCAGCCCGACCGCCAGGATCGAAAGCACCACGGCCAAGGGGAAGCCGAGGCCGGCGCTGACGGCGAGCCAGGTGACGATGCCGCCGATCATCAGGAACTCGCCATGAGCGAAGTTGATGATGCCGGTCAGGCCGAAGATCAGGGTCACGCCGATGGCGATGAGCGTGATGACGCTGGCGATGGAAAGGCCGTTGAGGATTTGCTGGATGAAAATATCCACGGCGATCGAGACCTGCCTTTATTGCAAGAAAGGGAGTTGGCGGTGGATGCCGCCAACTCGGGGATGATGAAGCTTCAGCTCTTCGGCGCTTCGGCCGGTGGCTGCTGCATGGCGCAGGAGATGGCGCCGCCGGGTGCCGCGGCGCAAACCTCGGTGGCATGGGTGACCTGGTGCGTCGGATTGAAGGTCAGATCATCCGAGACCACGCCCTGATGGTGCAGCGTCAACAGCGCCTCGACTGTCTTGTCCGGATCGAAGCTGTCGGCCTTCTGCCAGGCTTCGACCAGGAAGTGGACATAGTCATGGTAGAGCAGCGACACCGAAGAGGTCACGCCGTGCGGCGCGCCGGCGGCGAAATAGGCGTCGAAATAGGCCTTGGCTTTCGGGTTGGACGACTCGCCCCAACACACCGGGACGCAGCTCATCGCCACCGGCACATCGGCCGAAAGCTGCTTTTCCTTCCAGATGCCGGGGTCGACGCCGAACAGGAAATAGCTCTTGGCCGCGCCGAGTTCGAGCGCCTGCGGCAGCGCCGTCAGCGTTGAATCGCCATTGTACCAGAAGTGGATGATATCCGGATTGAGGCTCTTGGCCCGCGTCAGGAAGGGCGAGAAATCGGTCGTGTCGGGCGGATAGAAGATGATGTCCGGCACGTCCTGCCCTTCGGCCTTCAGCGCCTTGTAGTAGTAGGACGACAGGAACTGGCCGGTGGCATCGTTGCCGACGATCATCACCGACTTTTTCGGCTTGAAGCCGAGCAGTGGTTCGAGCAGGGACAGGACACCACGTGCGGTCGATCCGGAGCGCTGGAATTCCTGCGGTTCGGACTGGAAGAGATAGTGGTCCTCGCCACCCGGCTTGACGCTATCGGGGTTGAGGATTTTCGCCAGTGTCGAATTGCCAGCGAAATGGATGATCTTGGCCGGCTGCGTGATCTTGGCCATGGCCAGCGTGAAGTCATGCGTTTCCGAGCCGAAGATCGCCTGCACCTTGACGTCGCGCACCAGTTCCTGGGTCGCGGCGATCGCGGTCGCGATATCGGTGCGGTCGTCACGCTTGACCATTTCGAGCTTGTAGGTCTTGCCGCCGACCTTGAAGCCGCCGGCATCGTTGATCTGCTTGACGGCAAGGCCGACGCCCGCGGGCAAGGTATGGCCGGCGGAAACGAACGAGCCAGACTCGGCGGCGACGACGCCGATCTTGACGATGTTGTCCTCGGCCCACGCCGGATGAGCAAGCGCGCCAAGGCACAGGGCCGCGCCCAGTTTAAGAACGGTTTTCAATTTGAGATCCTCCCGACTCCAAACGATTGCAGTCTTACCGGGTTGTCATACAACCCTGTAATCTGGTAAATCTTACGGACAGGGATGTCAATCGCATTGCCATGCGATAAGAGGCTTCCCGAAAATCAGAATCGCAGAGCCGGAATCGCCGGCAAGCCGCAGTCAGGAACAGCAAGATGCAATCACGGAAATTCGGCCGCACCGGCAGATCAGTCAGCGAAATCGGTTTTGGCTCATGGGCTATCGGTGCCGCCTGGGGCGAGGTCAATGACGACGATGCGGTGGCCGCCCTACATGCAGCCCTCGATGCCGGCGTCACGTTTATCGACACAGCGGACGTCTACGGCGACGGCCGCTCCGAAAAACTCATCGCCAGGGTGATGAAGGAGCGCGGCGGCGAACGACCGTTCATCGCAACCAAGGCCGGAAAGCGGTTGCCCTCACAGACGGTCGAGGGCTTCAGCCAGGAGAACCTGACCGGCTGGATCGACCGCAGCCTCAAATATCTCGAGGCGGACACGCTCGATCTCGTACAGCTGCACTGCCCGCTGACAGACCTCTACTATCATCCGGAGGTTTTCGAGCGCCTCGACCGGCTCGTCGAGCAAGGCAAGATCCGCAATTACGGCGTCAGCGTCGAGCGGGTCGAAGAGGCGCTGAAGGCGATGCAATATCCCGGCGTCGTCAGCGTGCAGATCATCTTCAACGCCTTCCGCCAGCGTCCGGCGGAATTGTTCTTCGATCAGGCGAAAAAGAACGACGTGGCCATCATCGCCCGCGTACCGCTGGCCAGCGGGTTGCTTTCAGGCAAGTTCAAGGCCGACACCAAATTCGAGACCACCGACCATCGCCTGTTCAACCGCAACGGCGAAGCCTTCGATGTCGGCGAGACGTTTTCGGGCGTGCCCTATGAGGTCGGGCTGGCTGCGGTCGAGAAGATCCGGCCGCTGGTATCGGGTGACACGACGATGGCGAAATTCGCGCTGCGCTGGATCCTGATGTTCGACGCGGTGAGCGTGGTCATTCCCGGCGCCCGCAATCCGGCGCAGGCGGTTTCCAATGCGGAAGCGGCGGAGCTTGCGCCATTGTCAAGTGAGCTGATGGGCAAGGTGAAGGCCATATACGACCAGGACATCAAGCCTTACGTGCATCAGCGCTGGTAATTGGCGTCAGCGGGCTATTGCCGGGCTTCGAAATCGAACCGGCAATGGTCATGCTGGCCGTCGCAGGCGCAATAGGTCTCCTCGCATGCGACCGCCGTCGGATCCGCAATGCCGAGCAGGAATGAGAAGGCGCCGGTGAAGAAGCCTTCAAACATGTAGCAGACGCGCTGGCCAGGCTGCTGCCCGGCCTCGAGGGCGAAGATCGAATTGCGCAGGCTGATGCTGCCGCGACGGCCGATAGTATCCAGCACGTCGATCGAGAACTGGCCCCAGCCGCGCTGCGACAGGCGCTGGAAATAGTGGCGGAAGGTCGCCTCAGGATCGAGGCCCTTGCCGCGCACCTGCGCCTCGCACCATTCGATGGCGGATTTCGCCGTCGATATCAGCAGGATGGCGCGGTAGGCCTCGCGGCCGAGAGCTGCCTCGACCGCGAGATGATTGTTCACCAGGAAATGCCTGGGCAAATAGACCATCGGCAGCCCGTCGGTCCGCCAGATTCCGGTCGTCTCATCGACATCGATCGGAACCGTGGGCTGCATGATGCCCAGGCCTAGGCCGCTTGCCGCTGCGACGCGACCGAGGCCGACTGGTCCTTGTAGAGCTCGCCATCCTTCATGATGACGATGAGGTTCTTCTCATGCACCATCATGTCGAGATCCTTCAGCGGATCGCCATTGACCAGCAACAGGTCGGCGATGAAGCCCTCCTTGACCATGCCGAGCTCGTCGCCGAGACCCATCACCTGGCCGCCGAGCCGCGTGCCGCACTGCAGGGCTTCGCTGGGCGAATATCCCAGCAGGTCGACGAAGTGTTTTAGATCCCGCGCGTTGGTGCCTTGCGGCGTCTGCGCGAAACCGTAGTCGCCGCCGATCAGCGCGCGCACGCCGCGCTTGCGCAGTTCGGTGTAGACCTTGCGGCTGTCGTCGAGGATGCGCTGCATGCCGAACTTCACCGCCATCTCATGGGTGAAGCCGAAGGGCTCGCCCTCATAGAGCGTGCCGTAGATGATGCCGATGGCCGGGCCGACGAAGATGCGGTCCTTGGCCGATTCCAGCGCGTCGAGCGCCTCCTTGTCGGCGGATTCGCAGTGGTAGATGACGTCGACGCCGCACTTCACCGCGCGCTTGACCGAACCGGCGGCACGGGCATGGCAGTTGATCTTCTTGCCGAAGTCACGCGCCACCGACACTGCCGTCATCACCTCGGCCTCGCTCATGACGGTGAGGCCGCCATGCGCGGCGGGGCTGAGATCATCGCCCGAAATGTTGATCTTGATGTTGTCGGCGCCTTCTCGGCAGCAGAGCCGCACCGCCTTGGTGATCTCCTCGACGCCGTCGGCGATCATGCCGAAGCTCTCGTGGTACATATGCTGCTGGCGCTCGTCGCCGAGACCGCCGGTAACGGTGATTTCCGGGCTGCCGGCACGCATGCGCGGGCCCGGCAGGCGGCCGGCATTGATTTCATTGCGGATTACGATGTCGAGCCTGAGCTTCGAGGTCGCGGCGCTGTAGGCGCTGGTGAAGCCATGGTCGAGCAAGGTCTTGGCGTTGCGCATGGTGAGCAGCAGATGCTCCTCGGGCGGGATCAGGCCGAGATCGGAATCCTTGATCGCGCCGCCGAAGGAGATGTGGTCATGGCCTTCGACAAGGCCCGGCATCAG
>NZ_JBFUGJ010000389.1:0-5269 GCF_056402975.1 Mesorhizobium sp. P3_A9
CCGTGGCAGTGGGGCACGACAGGCATATCGGTGAACAAATCGGTCTATTCGGGCGATGTGAACACGTCGGCAATCTTCCTCGACCCACCGCCCGAATTGGTCGGCAAAATCAATGTCGTGCCCGAAATGGGTGACATCATGTTCCTCGCCATCGCCTACGAAGGCGGCCAGTATTGCACCGACGACAAGGTGTTGCTGAAGAAGGTTCGCGACAAGCTGGTCGAGGCCAAGGCGAAATGGCTGTCCTTCGACTATGGCGCCGTCGATGGCCTCGGCAAGGGCGACATCGCCGCCGGCGTCAACTGGAACGGCATTTCGCTGCGCCAGCGGCTGCAGAACGACAAGATCGTCTATGGCTATCCCAAGGAGGGCTATCCGATCTGGATGGACAATGTCGCGGTTCTCAAGGACGCCGAGAACGTCGACAACGCCAAGCTGTTCCAGAACTTCATCATGGACCCGCAGAATGCCGCCTTGATCTCGGCCTTCGCGCGCTATTCGAACGGCATCAAGGGCTCGGAAGCGTTCATGCCGGCCGACATGAAGGACGCGCCGGAGGTGAACGTGCCGGCCGAATTCGCCGCCAAGGGCCAGTTCATGGCGGCCTGTCCGYCGGAYGTGCAGGCGCTCTACACCAAGATCTGGACYGAYCTGCAGAAATAGCCTGMTCCGYTGTTTTCCGCGCCGCGACATGCGGCGCGGCCACCTCTCGATCCATCAAGCCAAGGCGATCCGGGCGATCGCGGGAGACTTTCATGACCGATCTCGACCTCTGCTACATGCCGGCGAGCGAAGCGCTGCGGCGGTTCAAGGCCAAGACCYTTTCGCCCGTCGAACTGATGCAGGCGACCATCGATCGCGCCGAGGCGACGAAGCCGACGATCAACTGCTTCACCTTCACCCATTTCGAAGAGGCGATGGCGCTGGCCAGAAAAGCCGAGGCGAAATACGCCAAGGGTGCCAAAACCGGCGCGCTCGAGGGCCTGCCGATCGGCATCAAGGACGAGAGCTACATCAAGGGCAAGCCGACCTCGCATGGCTCGCTGCTGTCGAAGGATGCTCTTGGCGGCCATACCTCGACCATCAACGAGCGCATCATCAAGGCAGGCGGCATCGTGCATGCGCGCACGGCGACGCCGGAATTCAGCTGCGCCGGCTATACCTGGTCGAAGCGGTGGGGCGTCACCCGCAATCCCTGGAATCCGGAATTCACGCCGGGCGGGTCGTCGGGCGGGTCTGCGGCAACGCTGGCTTCAGGGACATCGTCGATCGCCACCGGCTCGGACATTGCCGGGTCGATCCGCATTCCTGCCTCGGCCTGCGGTCTTGTCGGCTTCAAGCCGCCCTACGGCCGCAATCCGGACGAGCCGCCCTTCAACCTCGACTTCTATTGCCACACCGGACCGCTGGCGCGAAATGTMAGGGATGCGATCCTGCTGCAGAACGTCATGGCCGGRCCGAGCCCGCTCGACATCGCCACGCTGCGTCCCAAACTGCGTCTGCCGTTCGACTACAAGCCGATCAAGGGCTGGAGAATAGCCTTCTCCATGGATCTCGGCTCTTTTGAAGTCGATCCCGACGTGCGCAAAAACACACTTGCCGCCTGCGATGTCTTCCGCTCGCTTGGCGCCACGGTCGAGGAGGTTGACCTGGGCTGGGGCGACGAGGTGCTCAAGGCCGGCATGGCCTATCTGGAGCACCTGTTCGGCGCCTCGCTGTCGCAACTGTTGGAGAAGCACGGCAAGGACATGACCAGCTATGCCAGGCAGTTCGCGCAGGATGGGCAGAAGTCGAAGGCCGCGGATTTTGTCGCCACACTGGAGGTGGCGGCCAGGATGTACCAGACGCTGGGCCCGCTGCTGGAGACCTACGACGTGCTGATCTGCCCGACAAATGCGCTTCCAGCGGTGCCGGCGGAGTTCGATCAGACCAGGGACAAGGTTGAGATCAACGGCAGGGAGGTAAACCCCTCGCTGGGTTGGGTGATGACGACGCCGTTCAACATGCTGAGCCGYTGCCCGGTTCTGACGATACCGTCGGGCCGCGCCGCCAACGGCGTGCCGACAGGCATCCAGATCGTTGGCCGCACCTATTGCGACGCCGATGTCTTCCGCGCCGGACTGGCCTATGAAACGGCCCGCGGGCAATGGTATGGAAACGCCGAGGCACGCCCGTCGCTTTGAGACATTTCCGGGATGCGGCGTGCCATATGCCGAAGTAATTTGTGCGGCGGGATATTTCCGCCGTGGGTCCGAAAGGCCTGACGACAATGGCGCAACGCAAGGCAACCGCAAAGCCGGAGAAACGCAAGGCTGCGGCGACGAAGGGCGCGGCAAATGATGCCGCCGCGCCCAAGGACCGCCGGCGCGAGCGCGGCGAAGCCAGCGTGCAGCGCATCATCGACGCCACCATCGAGCTCATCGCGGAGGAGGGCCTGGCCAGCGTCACCATGCAGCGCATCGCTGAACATGTAGGCTCGTCCAACGCGCTGGTCGTCTTTCATTTCCGCAGCAAGGAGAACCTGTTCCGGGTCGTGCTGCAGTATCTCAGCGATCAGTACGACGAACTGTGGATCACTTTGGTGCGGGCGCCCGGCCTGACGCCGGCTGAAAGGGTGCTGGGCGCSGTCGATTGCGCGCARCGTTTYGCCCGGCAGCAYCCGAAATGGGTGTCCGTCTTYGTTGYGTTCTCCAGCGAYCGCAAGAGCATGCAGATATATAATGAAATCGGCYTGCCGAGCGATCTCGCCTACACCGCTGARGCRCGCGAGYTTCTGATCGAGATTTCGCGCAGCGGCGGYTATRCCGGCGTCGACATAGACACATTGTCGGAGAGCCTGAACTATCTGGTTCACGGCGCATGGTACTGGGACCATCTGAACCCTTCGAGCCGTGACACCAATGTGCTGCGCAAGACCATGCTGCTGCTGCTGCATCAGGCATTTCCGCGGCATTTCGAATTGATGCCGTAGCTGTTTCTCAGGGGCGCTGGCTCAGGTGGCAGCCGGCCTGGCGTTTCTGCGAAAGATACTCGTCGATCAGCTGGCGGTAGCGCACCTTGCCGAAGCTCGGGAAATGGCCGCCATGCACGATCGAGACATCGAGTTCGCGCATGGCGAGCAGCGTCTCGACATAGTCTGGGATGTCCGAATGGTAGACGTCGTCGATCAGCGGGCCGTCATAGATGATGTCGCCGGACAGCAAGATGCCGGTCTTGTCCTCGTAGAGCGCGATGCCGCCGGGCGAATGGCCGGGTGTGTGGATCACCTCGAAGGCGCGGTCGCCGAGATCGATGATATCGCCATGCTCGAGCAGGCGGTCGGCCGGCGCGGCTAAAATGCGGTAGCGCGCTGTGTCCCAACCTTGCGGCTGGCGATCGAACATCTCTTCGGTCGCATATGTGCCGGCGGCCGTCCATTCGTTGCGCGGATCGGCAAGGATTTCCGCCTCGGCCCGGTGCACGCAGCGGTCGGGAAATTCGTGATGGCAGCCGATGTGATCGAAATGCGTATGGCTGGCGACGCAGGTCAGCTTGCGCTCGSTSACCAAGGGCACATGTGTGCGCAAGCTGAAATGACCGAGACCGCTGTCGAACAGGAGGTCGCGGTCGCGGCCGCGCACATGCCACATGTTGCAGCGGAAGAAGGGTTTTATCCACGGCTCGTGGATCAACGTGACACCGTCGGCCATGCGGATGGTCTCGTACCAGTCTGGTGCGTCGATGACCGGAAGGGGTGCCATTTCAGTCCGTCAAAACGATGATCTGGTCGGTATCGCACGAAACGGCAACTGTGTCGCCGGGCTGGACGGTGGCTGATGCCGGCAGCTTGGCGATGAACTGCAGCGAGGGATCCGCGACTGAAACGGCAAGCACACGCTTGAAACTGCCCTGGAAGACAACGTCGCTCACTTTTGCCATGCCGAGACTTGCGGTGCCCGCGGCCCCACCGAGGAGGAGGTACTCCGGCCGGATGGCCAATGCAACAGCCGAGCCCACAGGCAAGGCGCTGCGCAGCAAAACCGGTCCGGCCGGCGTCGAGACTGTGCTCGTCCTGTCCTTGGCTTGCGTGACCKTGCCGGCAAGGATGGTGCTTTCGCCCATGAAGGTSGCGGAAAAGCGKGTYGCSGGCCTGGCGTAGACGCGCTCGGGCGGGCCTTCGTCCTCGATGCGGCCGTCATTCATCACCACGCAATGGTCGGCCAGCGCCATCGCCTCTTCCTGGTCGTGGGTGACATGGATGAAGGCGGTGCCGACGCGCTTCTGGATTGCCTTCAACTCGTCCTGCATCTGCCGGCGCAGTTTGAGGTCGAGTGCGCCGAGCGGCTCGTCGAGCAGAAGCACCGCCGGCTCGATCACCAGCGCCCGCGCCAGCGCCACGCGCTGCCGCTGGCCGCCGGAAAGCTGGTGCGGCTTCTTGTCGAAGGCGGTAGCCAGCCCGACCAGCGCCAGCGCCTCGCGGGCTTTTGCGGCGCGCGTCGCACCATCGACGCCTTGCATGCGCAGCCCGAACCCGACATTGCCGCCGACGCTCATATGCGGAAACAGCGCATAGTCCTGGAACACCGTCGTCGTCGGGCGTTTCGCCGGCGGCACTGCGGTGCAGTCCTCGCCGCGGATGAAAACCTTGCCTTCGCTGGGCGTGACGAAGCCGCCGAGGATCGACAAGAGCGTCGTCTTGCCGGAGCCCGACGGCCCGAGCAGGATCGTGTAGCTGCCGGGTTCGATCTTGAGCGAGACGTCTTTCAGCACCGCCAGCTGCCCGAAACGGTGTGAGACAGCGCGGATATCGACCAGAGGCGCGGTCATGCTTTTCTCCGGCGCAGCAATGTCAGTTCGAACAGCACGACCAGCACGATGGAGACGGCGAAAACCAGCGAGCCGATCGCGTTGGTTTTCGGGTTAAGGCCGGAGCGCAGCAGGTTCCAGATTTCCACCGGCAGCGTGGTGTCGAAGCGGGTCAGCAGGAAGGAGATCACGAATTCGTCCCAGGAGAAGGTCATCGACAGGAAGAAGCCGGCACAGATCGCCGGCGCCATGACCGGCACGGTGATCAAGAGCAGCACCTTCCACTCCGGCGCGCCGAGATCGCGCGCGGCGCGCTCGATGTTGATCTGGTGATCGCCCATCTGGCTGTAGATGATGGCGAAGCACAGCGGCAGATTGATCACGACGTGGCCGATGCCGGCGGCGAGCAGCGATTTCGGTACGCCGGCCCAGTTGAACAGCACCAAGAGCCCCATGCCGATGATGAGGTAGCTGACCGTCAGCG
>NZ_JBFUGJ010000390.1:0-5248 GCF_056402975.1 Mesorhizobium sp. P3_A9
CAGCCATAGCTCAGATTGAGCACGTTCAAACCCGGCGCCAGCGCGACTGACGAACTCGTGGTGAAATCTTTCGACCTGATGGTCGCCAAGGGCGCGATCATGCCGGCTTCTTCGCGCGTCCATTCACCGTGGCGCTGGGTTTGTGTCCCGACACCGAAATTGCCGGAGAAGCGCGATGTGCTGGAGAAATCGTCGACGATCGTTATCGTGACGCCCTTGCCCTTGTATCCCGCAGCCCAAGCGGCGCCGACGTCGGGGCTCATCCAACCCTGTGCCGCCTGCGTCGCCGGCGCGGCCGGGATCGTCGCGCTCACGCATATGGACCCGCCACCGTGGCAAAGCGCGGCCATTTCATCGACGTCAAGGGCGTCCTGCGCCAACGCGAATGGCGCCGAAAGGATGACAAGGGCGGCAGCGAGGCCGAACTTCATGCAAGTACCCGACATGTTCCTACTCCAGTCAGACAAGAACCAGGATGAACGATCGCTTTCGGAGCGAGATGAATTCCGCATTCGCAGCCTCGCGGCGATCAGAAAGTAACACGGTAGTTCAGCCAGAGATGCTGGCTTTCCGGTTTAGCATTAACCAGATATTTCAAGGTTTCCTCAGGCGCCATCTCGCTGGCCGCGAGCCGGCAATTGACGCTGTAGCTGCCCAGATCGCCATAGTCGGCTTCGCAGGACTTTTCGCTGAGCTTGCCGCCGATGGTCGTGGTGAGCGACAGGGACAGAGTGCTGTTCGGGTTCGGATGTATCTGGGTGAGGAACCCAAGCTTGAGGCTGGGCTCGATCCGATACTTCTCGCCCTCTTCTCCGGTCCCGAAACCCCAAAGGATGCCGGTATCCTCGGTGATCTGTGTCAGCAGGTCCACATGCATGTCGACCCAGCTTGCGCGGTACCACTGGTTGAACGAGACAAAGGTTCCGTTCTGCAGTTCGTAACCGCCATTGCCCAGGCTTCTCGCGCGGTCACTGAGCAGCGAACCCTGGTGGATGTCGACCAACGATGTCGTCATTTCTTGCGCAAAAGCCGGGTACGTCCCAACCAGCCCCCACACCAGGAGCGCCGCCGTGCGGAAACCCACTCGATTGCCGGACTTTTCGCGCATGCGCGAAACACCTCGCCCCACCGTTCCGGATCAGTGCCTGGTGGCGCCGGGCTTCAGCCCGCTGTAACCGGATTATCCAGACAGACAGTCGCACGGCCCGGTTACCGCTGGGTTTATTTAGCTGAGGCAAATGTAACTTTGAGCGCGCAGGGTCTGGGGCGCCCGCATCGAAGCGAATTCATGCGCCGCGATCGACATTTTCGCCTCTATGCGCAGTCTCCCGATGCCCGGGAGCTACTCTTGGGCGATGTTTGCACAAGGTCGCCGGCGACGGCGTCGAACGCCAATCGCCGGCATTATGGCCCAATGTTCTTGACATGCTGATCCGAGCGAAACCTAGGCCGCGTCGCGGACCTTCTCGATGCGCGAGCGGATCGCCTCGATCATCGTCTCGCGGATAACAGTCTCGCCATGTGTCTCGCGCATATGCTCGACGGCACGGCGCATCACTTCGGCTTCTTCATCGGCACGGGTGTGCCACTCACAGCCGGGCACTAGCGACCCGCAGTGAAATTCCTTCATGAGATGTCTCCTTTTCCTCCGGGGAGCCGGTCGAGGCTCCGCCACCTTTTTTTGGCTCACGGTGCATTCCAGGTTGAATTCCCTGATGTGAGCGGGGCGAAGACTATAACACGGGAGGAGCGGTGTGGTTGCATCAAAGCATCGTGCACCGCCGGCTCTGTCTCCTTGATCTGACGCAATTCCGGACGGAACTGCTCTGGCTGATGTTACGGCCAGCGCACCTCAGGCGGCAGGCTGGAGAGGATCGCGGCGACATTGCCGCCGGTCTTCAGGCCGAAAATGGTGCCGCGGTCATGAAGCAGGTTGAATTCGACGTAACGGCCACGGCGGATGAGCTGTTCGTCGCGGTCGCCGTCGGTCCAGTTCTCGTTGAAGTTGGCGCGCACGAGATGGCCGTAGACGACGAGGAAGGAGCGTCCGACATCCTGGACGAAGTTGAAGTCGGCGTTCCAGCCGCCTTTGTCGTCGCCCGAATGCAGCCAGTCGAAGAAGATGCCGCCGGTGCCACGCGGCTCGTTGCGGTGGGCTAAGAAGAAGTACTCGTCGCACCAGGCCTTGAATTTCGGGTAGTCGGCGACATCAGCATTCTTCTCGCAAGCGAACTGCATGGCGCGATGGAAAGCGACGGTATCCGGATCATCCCGGGTGCGGCGGCGGTCGAGCACCGGCGTCAGATCGGCGCCACCGCCGAACCATTGCCTTGAAGTGACGACCATGCGCGTGTTCATGTGCACGGCCGGAACGTTGGGGTTCCAGGGGTGCGCGATCAGCGAAATGCCTGAGGCCCAGAAGCGCGGGTCTTCCTCGGCGCCGGGCATCTGCTTCCTGAATTCGGGCGAGAACTCGCCATAGACGGTCGAGGTGTGGACGCCGACCTTYTCGAAGACACGGCCATGCATCATCGMCATGGTGCCGCCRCCGCCCTTGCCCTGGTCACGCTCCCAGGGCGTCTTTTCGAAATGGCCCGGCGACCAGGAGGCCAACGGACCGCCAAGATCCTGCTCGATCTGTTCGAAGGCGCCGCAGATGCGTTCGCGCAAGGCTTCGAACCACAGGCGCGCCTTCATCTTCTTCTCTTCGATGTCGGCGGGCAGGCCAGCTTGTATTTCAGGTCGTTCCAAAGCGCCGTCTCCGGTTGCGGGGCGGTGAGTCGACAAAAGACTCGTCTTTTCCGGGCGCGATCCCTAATCTCTTAAGAGACAGGGTCAAGTCACTTTGGTTTTGCGCATGATCCTTTCCGAAATCCGGTTTCGGGGTCATGCGCTGCGGTGCAAGGAGTTGTTTCGTGCGCACGCCGGCAAGACCGCCGCTGGATGGCCTGAAGAAAAGGCTCGACCAAAGCCGTGCCGAAAGCGCGCGCATGCCGCGCGACGGTTTCCTGCGCGAGACCTTCGTCCTGCCGCGCTCCGATGCCCGCCTCAAAGCCAAGGAATGGTTCGAGCGCTTTCCCAAGCAGGCCTATTGGACCGAGATCGAAAGCTGGTTCGAACGGCCGGGGGATTTGATCGAGTTCACGATCAGGCGGTTGCCGGCGGCGGACTAGGATAGGTCAGGCCCTTTCTTCGGTCGGAGCTGTTTCCCGCTTCCCCCGCGCTTGTACCGTCACGGCTGCTTGGGCGCGACCGGGGGAGGTTGTCGTCGTTTCGTCACCCGCGCTGTTTTCCTGGCCTCGGCGACCTGCGGGCCAGCGGGCTGCGGGGCGGCCGCAACCTGCCCGATCGAAACGGAGATGCCGAAGAGCCGCCATTGGCCGTTCACCGACGCAAAGGCGAGCTCGAAATTGACCGGTGCGGGGATGGAGGGAAAGAAGCCCGCCATGCGCATCAGGCCGTCGGCCTCGATCTGCGGTAGCACGGAGAGCTGCGGGTCGATCGCAGCGACCCCCGACAAATCGAGGTTTTCGCTGCGTTGCTTGGCGAAGATATCGCCCAGCCGCGCCGCCGTATTGACCTGGAAGCCGGGGGCGCCGAGGTCGCGCAGAACCGTGTAGTTGCCGGTCTTGTTGGCCTGGTCGAGGGCGAGCAGCGCCGACCGGATCAGGATCAGCACGCCGTTGCGGTCGATCTGCGCCGGCTTTGGCGGCTGCGTCTCGGCGCGCCCGCCGCTACAGCCGACGACAAGCACCAACGCCAGTGTCGCCAGCCGCAGCGTGAAAGGTCTGGCGCTCACCACGCGAATGTTA
The DNA here is from genome assembly GCF_056402975.1 of Mesorhizobium sp. P3_A9. Classification (NCBI taxonomy): domain Bacteria; kingdom Pseudomonadati; phylum Pseudomonadota; class Alphaproteobacteria; order Hyphomicrobiales; family Phyllobacteriaceae; genus Mesorhizobium; species Mesorhizobium sp. P3_A9. Next base: position 3,813 of record NZ_JBFUGJ010000390.1, read on the forward strand.
CGCCCGCGCGGGTGCCGATGCCGCCTTGCTGAAATCCGCCGCCGAGACCGAAATTCACCACGGCATAGTCGGTGAGGCGCATCTGCGCGGCGACGCCGATGGCGTTCTGGCCGCGGAAATTGCCCCAATTGGTGGAAATCGCGAATCGCTTGTCCGAGGGCAGGGCGCTGGCGCCCATGGCAATGGCGACCGCGGTGCCTTCGAAGGCCTGTTTCATCTGCGTCTGCAAATTGCCGACGCTGGACTCGAGCGCGGAGATGTCCTGCGGACCGAAAGCCGTGGTGGCGAGATTTCCCGCTGAATCGGTGGTGACGAAGGTGGCCGGCCCGGATTGCGCGGCGAGGCTCGCCGCCGAGCCGATGCCGGACATCCGGTAGGTGTTCGAGGCCGTGCCCAACGACATCTGGTTAGCGGCCGTGGTCGTCGCGCCGACGCCGATGGCGGTCGAGTTGGCATAGGCCGCGCTAGCGCCGGTGCCAAGTGCGGTGGCACCGTCCGCGGCGGCCTGGCTGCCTTGGCCGATGGCCGTGGTGTTGTCACCATCGGCATGGCTGTTTTGGCCGAAGGCGCTCGCGGTGGTGCCATTCGCCACACTGAGTTCGCCTACCGCCGTGGCCGCATTACCGGTCGCGGTGCTGCCAGCACCCATCGCGCTCGCGAAGTCGCCGCTCGCAGTGGCCTTCTCGCCCGTCGCGGTCGCGGCGGCGCCGTTCGCGACGCTGTGGGCGCCCGTTGCAGTTGCGGCGTCGCCGCTTGCGTTGCTGGCCTGGCCGGTTGCGGTCGCCGACGCGCCATCGGCCGTGCTGCTGTCGCCGGTCGCGGTCGCTGCGGCACCCGTAGCATTGGCGAAAGCGCCCGTCGTGGTGGCATTGTCTCCATTGGCGGTGCTGCCGGTTCCCGTCGCGGTCGCTTCAACGCCGGTTGCGGTACTGCCGGAGCCCAGCGCGGTGGCATCGGTGCCATTGGCCGTGCTGTMGACTCCCATCGCGGTCGCCTGAGTACCGATCGCGTTGCTGKCCTCCCCGGTCGCTGTCGCGGCGGTGCCGTTCGCGACGCTGTGGGCGCCSGTTGCGGTCGCGTCGTCGCCGGTTGCGTTGCTGGCCTGCCCTGTCGCGGTCGCGGCGGCGCCGTTCGCGACACTGTGGGCGCCGGTTGCAGTCGCGTCGTCGCCGGTTGCGTTGCTGGCCTGCCCTGTCGCGGTCGCCGACGCGCCATTGGCCGTGCTGCTGTCGCCGGTCGCGGTCGCTGCGGCACCCGTTGCATTGGCGAAAGCGCCCGTCGTGGTGGCATTGTTTCCATTGGCAGTGCTGCCGGTTCCCGTCGCGGTCGCTTCAACGCCGGTTGCGGCACTGCCGGAGCCCAGCGCAGTGGCATCGGTGCCATTGGCCGTGCTGTAGACTCCCATCGCGGTCGCCTGAGTACCGATCGCGTTGCTG
>NZ_JBFUGJ010000391.1:0-5242 GCF_056402975.1 Mesorhizobium sp. P3_A9
ACTCGGGTCTCTGGTTCCCTCACCAACGGCTGCGGCCAGAACGTTGAACATGTCGACACCGGAAATAGCACCCGCCCCCAGTTGCTCGCAGCTGTTCTGGATTTTCACCCGTATCGCCTTGACGAGTTTCGGCGGTGGAGTGAGTGGCTGGCTGCTGCGGGAATTTGTTCAAAACCGCAAGTGGATAACCCAGGAAGAATTCCTCAACGGCCTGTCGATCTCCCAGGCGCTGCCGGGTGTGAACGTCAAGAACATGGCCGTCTGGATCGGCTACAGGCTGCTTGGCTGGCGTGGTGCCATCATTGGTTTTGTCGGCATCATCGTCCCGCCTGCCATCGTCATCGTCCTGTTGGGAACGGTATTCTCCGCGTTGTCGCGATATCCGCTGACGCATGTGGCGTTGACAGGAGCCGCGGCGGCGGCTGTTGGCCTGTCGCTATCAATGGGCATCACGGCCGCGCGAGCGGTGCCTCGAAACGTTGTTCCCATTGCGATCATGGCCGGCACATTCATTGCCGTCRCACTTCTGCACTGGCCGCTTTTCTGGATCGTTCTCGTCGCCGGGTCGGTAAGCGTCGCCGACACCTACGCCAGGGCAAAGTGATGAGCGAGAGCCCGCATACATCGTTGTTGCTGAGCTTGCTGGCGGTATTTGCTCCGCTCTCCCTCGTTACGATCGGCGGCGGGCAGAGTGCGATTGCCGATATCAACCGGCAGGTCGTCGACGTTCATCAGTGGCTGAGCCAGGCGCAATTCGTCGATGCGTTCGCCATCTCGCGGATGGCGCCTGGGCCGGGATCCCTGCTGGTGACGTTGATTGGCTGGCAAGTCGCGGGTTTTTGGGGCGCCGTGGTTGCAACGATTGCAATCTTCGGCCCAACCACCTTCCTTATCTACGCGGTCGCCCATATGTGGTCCCGCAATGGCGGCGCGCGCTGGAAGCGAGCGCTGGAGGCAGGGCTCCGGCCAGTCGCCGCGGGCATGATCCTTGCCGCGACCTATGTGTTGCTGCAGGCCATCGATGGCGGCTGGTTTGCACGCGCCGTGGCATTCGCGTCAACGGCAACGCTTCTGCTGACTAAGGTGAACCCGCTGCTTTTGATCGGCGCAGGCGTGGCTATTTTCATCGGACTTCACGCGATGACCCTGGTTTAGGCAACCGCCAACCTCTGCAGCCCACAGCTTAGGCCGCCTGGCCCGCCACCCAGCCCGATGACCATGCCCACTGGAAATTGTAGCCGCCAAGCCAACCCGTCACATCGACCACTTCGCCAATGAAGAACAGGCCCGGTACCGATTTCGCCTGCATCGTCTTCTGGTCCAGTCCGTTGGTTTCGACCCCGCCCAACGTCACTTCGGCGGTGCGGTAACCCTCGGAACCCGCCGGCTTGATGCGCCAGTCATTGACCGCGGCGCCGACGGTTTTGATCTGGCTATCAGAAAGATCGGCGAGATTGCCGTCGAACCCGGTGCGCTCCGCGATCGACTGTGCAAGCCGTTTCGGCAGGTGATTTGCGAGCACTGTCTGCACCGCCTGCCGCCCATTGGCGCGCTTGGCCGTGCGGATGAGATCCGCCACATCGACCCCGGGCAGCATGGCGATGCGGATTTCGTCGCCCTCGCGCCAATAGGATGAGATCTGCAGGATGGATGGCCCGCTGACGCCACGATGCGTGAACAGCATGGCCTCTGAAAATCGCGTCTTGCCACAGCTGACTTCCGCGTCGACTGCGTTGCCGGCCAAGGGAGCCAGCCGCTCGAGCGTTTTTTCGTCGAAGGTCAGCGGCACCAGCGCCGGCCGCGTCTCGACAATGGCAAGGCCAAACTGCTCGGCGACCTCGTAGCCGAAACCCGTCGCTCCCATCTTGGGGATCGACTTGCCGCCGCACGCCACCACCAGGGACTGGCAAGTGACCGTACCCGTGGAGAGAGCGAGCACGAACCCCTCCACGGTTTTGCCGACATCCCTGACCTCGGTCGACAGGGCCAGCTCGACGCCCCTGCCCTGCATTTCCGAGACCAGCATGTCGATGATCTGCCGGGCGGAGCCGTCGCAGAACAGCTGCCCCAGCGTCTTCTCGTGATAGGCAATGCGGTGACGCTCGACGAGCGCAATGAAATTGCGCTGGGTGTAACGGCTGAGCGCCGAGATGCAGAAATGCGGATTGCCCGAGATRAARTTCTTCGGRCTSGYGTGGATGTTGGTGAAATTGCACCGGCCACCGCCSGAGATGCGGATYTTTTCGCCTGGCWTYGCMGCGTGATCGAGGATCAGCACCGAACGACCCCGCTTGGCGGCCTCCATGGCACACATCATTCCGGCGGCGCCAGCGCCGATGATCACGACATCGTAGGATTGCATCAGGCCAGTCGTTCCCGCTCGGCCCCCGCTCAATTCAAGGGGCCGTCATTCAGGCTGCCTGATACCGCGAACGGTTCGGTCAGCCAACAGGCAAGAACAGCCGCGCGAAACTCAGACCAGCGTTTCGGCGAACAGCGTGATCAGCCTTTGCCAGTGTCGTTCGGCGCCGGCTTCATTGTAGACGCTGTGATCCGGCACGCACCAACCATGTGCCATGCCGACATAGTTCTCGATCGCATGATCGACCTCTGCTTCCCTGAACGCCTCGGCCAATCGCGTCGACTGCTCCGGCGGGAAACTCCTGTCGACGCCCGCCATGCCGACATAGACACGCGCCTTGATGGTGGCGGCGTGGCGATGCGGGCTGTCGGCGGCATCGCTGGCGAGATTGCCGCCATGGAAACTGGCGGCGGCCTTGATCCTGTCCGGGTAAGCCGCGGCGGCGTTCATTGCCCGGGCGCCACCCATGCAATAGCCGACGGTGCCAATCGGCCCGGTAACACCCTCAGCAGCGAGCGCTTCGAGAAAGGCGGCGCTGTCGCTGATGGTCATCTCCTGCGTCGTGCCGGTGACCAGCGCCATCAGCGCTGCCTTGGTCTTTTCCTCGGTGAAGGCGGTCTTGGCGTCGAAGGGACCGTAAGGCGCGTTGCGATGGAAGAGATCGGGCACCAGCACCGCATAGCCCTCGTCCGCCAGCCGCTCTGCCATGCCGTCGAGCGCCGGGCGCGGACCAAAGGCGTCCTGGTAGAGAATGACACCAGCCTTGGCCGGGGACGTCTTGGCCGAGCGGAACAGGCCCGCCTTGGCCGTACCGTCACGGGTCTTGATCTGAAGGTCCTGCTTCGTCATTGCCTGCTCCGTTGGTCAGATGCGCGATACATATCCGCACGGCCTGCCACGGCAAGGCATTCCCTGAAGATAGCCGTCAACATTTCGTGCAGGAACGCGTGACGTGTTCGCGGGCTCCCGAGACTCGAGGAGGAAGGCCTGGATCAGCCTTCCTCCTCGATGCGCATGGTCCGGGCGCCGACATGCAGCGCACGTCCGGCACCAAACCCCATGATGGCCGCCCCCAGTCCAAGCGCGACGAACAGGAAAGCCGATTCCGAAAAACTGCCGGTCCAGCCGCGGATCAGGCCGACCAGCAGTGGGCCGGTTGCCGCAAGCACATAGCCGACACCTTGCGCCATGCCCGAAAGATGCGCCGCGACATGCGAATCCGGCGAACGCAGCACGATCAGGGTCATGGCGGCGGCGATCAGGCCGCCTTGCCCGATGCCTTGCAGAACCGCCCAGAAAAGCACGGTAGAGGTCGGCGCGAACAGGATGCCGAGCAGCGCAACCACCGCGATGCCGACGAGCGCCACGTTGATGCCGCGCTGGTCCTTGAGCCGCACCGCGACGGATGGCACAGCAAGGCAGGTGACGACCTGCGCCATGACAGACACCGAGGCGATGGCGCCGGCGGTGGCCGCGTCGAAGCCGCGCTCGCGCAGGATCGGCGCCAGCCAGCCGAAGATGCAATAGGCCAGTGCCGACTGCAGGCCCATGAACAGCGTCACCTGCCAGGCCAGGCGATCGCGCCACAGGCCGACGACGCGAAAGCCGCGATGGCTGACCTGCCGCCGGCTGCCCAGCGCCTGAGGAATCCAGATCAGCAGCACGAGCAATGTCGGCACGGCCCATGCAGCCAGCGCGCCCGACCATGAACCCGTGACAAAATGTTCGATCGGCAGGGTGAGGCCGGCGGCGGCGGCCGAGCCGGCGCAGAGCGCCATGGTGTAAAGTCCGGTCATGACGGCGGCGCTGCCGGCGAAATCGCGCTTGACCAGGCCCGGCAGCAGCACATTGGCGATGGCGATGGCGCCACCGGCAAGGAAGGTGGCGATAAACAGCAGCGGCACCGAGCCGAACCAGCGCAGCCCGGTTCCCAGCGCCAGCAGCACCAGCGCGCCGAGCAAGGTGCGTTCGGCCCCGTAGCGCTGGGCAAGTTTTGGCGCAAAGGGCGCGAACAGGCCGAGGCACAGGACCGGCAGCGTGGTCAGCAGGCTGGCGCCGGTCGTCGAAAGGCCGGTCGCCTGCATCACCTCGGGCAGCAGCACCGACAGGCTGGAAAACAGCGGCCGCAAATTGAAAGCGATCAGCACCAGGCTGGCGCCAAGCACGATGCGCTCGGCTCGGCTGCGCAGTTCGGGCGGCTGCGGCTGCGGCAGGCTATCGGCTTCGGCATCGATGAGGTCCAGCCCCTCGACGGTACCGGATTGCTCCGTCAGGTCAGGCTGGCGAAATGTCTGGTTCATTGGGACAGCAGTCTTTCCAGTTGGGCAAGCACCGGCGCCATGAAGGCGCGGACGGCGGCAACCGCACGGTCCGGATCGTTGACGGCGATGGCGTCGACGATGGCCGCGTGCACCTGCTGGTCCGGCTCGGGCAGTTCGCCGTCGATGGTGGCATGGATGGTTTCGGTGATGGCGGCGGTGAAGAAGTCGTAGAGTTCCACCATCGCTCTGTTGCCGGACGCCGCGACAACCGATTTGTGGAAGGCGAGATCGCGCCGGATGAAGGCTTCGCTTCCGCCGTCGGCGACGGTGCCGCGCTCGCCAAGCAGCCGGCGCATCCGCTCGAGGTCGGCCGGCGTGTGACGCAAGGCGGCAAGCCGTGCGGCCTCCAGGTCGAGCGCTGCCCGCGCCTCCCATTGGTCGCGCAAGCCGGTGCGTTTGACCCGGTCGAGCGCTGCGGACGAATCGACGATCGAGCGCACGTAAGTGCCCGAGCCTTGCCGCGTGTCCAGCAAGCCTTGCGAGACGAGTACCCTCACCGCTTCGCGCACCGTGCCGCGGCTGACCGACAGCAGGTCGCTGAGGGCCGCCTCGTTGGGAA
>NZ_JBFUGJ010000392.1:0-5183 GCF_056402975.1 Mesorhizobium sp. P3_A9
GGGTAGAGTGGCAGGGACGAAGCGTCGGTCATCTCAAGGGGGTGCTATAGGGTGCGGATTTTACGCCTGCAAGCACCAGCTTTGGATTGGCGCCGTTCTCCCCGGTATTTTCGTCGCGCGCGCCGCAACGCTTGGCTATATCTAGCCGATGGCCTCGGATTCGTGGCTTTCGCACGATAAGGAAGAAGCGTGACCGACGACGTGACGAACCAGCCGCCGCCGCTGACGGGCGGCAACGCCTGGCGAGGCGATCCGTTGCTGATCCAGCTTGCCGAGCGTTTTTCCGACCCGGTGCGCAAGGACCTCGACGGGCTCGGCCGTTTCGTCCTGACGCAGGAGGCGCAGGAGCTGGCGCGCCTGGCCAATGTCGAGACGCCGAAACTCAGGACGCATGATCGCCAGGGACGGCGCCTCGACCTGGTCGAATTCCATCCCGCCTATCACGCCTTGATGCGCCGTTCGGTGGCCAACGGGCTGCATTCCTCGGTTTGGGAAAACGGCGATGCCGAGATCGGCCGCCGCCATCAGGTGCGCGCCGCGCGTTTCTACCTGACCGCCGAGCTCGAGACCGGGCATCTCTGCCCCATCACCATGACCAGTGCCTCGCTGGCGGCGCTGATGGCCAGCCCAAAACTGTTCCGCGAATGGGCGCCACGCGTGACGACGCGCAAATACGACCAGAGCCAGAAGCCGCCGGTCGAAAAGACCGGGCTGACGCTTGGTATGGGCATGACCGAGAAACAGGGCGGCACCGATGTGCGCGCCAATGTCACGAGGGCAGAGCGTGCCGGCAGCGGCTTTTATCGCCTGACCGGCCACAAATGGTTCATGTCGGCGCCGATGTCGGACGCCTTCCTGGTGCTAGCGCAGGCGCCGGAGGGACTGTCGTGTTTCCTCGTGCCGCGCGTTCTCGGCGACGGATCGGGCAATGGTTTCCGCTTCCAGCGGCTGAAGGACAAGCTCGGCAACCGCTCCAACGCGTCTTCCGAGGTCGAATTCGTCAACGCCATCGGCGAGATGGTCGGCGAACCCGGCGCCGGCGTGAAGACGATCATGGACATGGTGACCCTGACCCGGCTCGACTGCGCGGTGGCGTCCTCGGCGATCATGCGGGCAGGGCTRGCGGAAGCGGTTCATCATGCCCGCCATCGCCAGGTGTTTGGCTCGACCTTGATCGAGCAGCCGCTGATGCAGCGCGTGCTGGCCGATATGGCGCTGGATGTCGCCGCCGCCACTGCGCTGTCGTTCCGGCTGGCGCGCTCCTTTGATGAGGCGGCGAGCGATCGCGGCGAGGCGGCGTTTGCCCGCGCCATGACGCCGGTGGTCAAATACTGGGTGTGCAAGATCGCGCCGCCGCTGCTCTACGAGGCGATGGAATGCCTCGGCGGCAATGGCTATGTCGAGGAGGCGCCGGTCGCCCGTTATTACCGCGAAGCCCCCGTCAACGCGATCTGGGAAGGGTCGGGCAATGTCATGGCGCTCGATGTGCTGCGCGTGCTCGGCCGCGCGCCTGGCCTGTTCGAAGAGGTGCTGGCCGGCATCGACCGTGACCTCGGCGCCGGCGGGCGCGGCACGATCGGTGTGCTGAAGGCGGCGATGCAGGTGGCTTCGACCGATGAGGGCTCGGCACGCCTGCTGACCGAACAGTTGGCACTATCGGCGGCGGCGGCGGAGCTTCGCCGGCTGGGGGCCGGGCGGATTGCCGATGCCTTCGTCGAAACGCGCCTGGCCGGCCAGTGGCGCAACACCTATGGCATGCTCGATGCGCGCCACGACGCGCGCATGATCATCGACACGCTCTATCCGCCGGTGAACTGAACCTGGCGCGGCGCGGCGCGGCGCTGGGTTCTCCGACCAGTTGAACGCATTTGAGGGCATCGTAGCGCGCGCTGTGAATCGCCGTTAACCTTAACAAATGGTTTCCGTTGCGGCGACGGGCGGCAAAGCCCACTGTCATTTCTGCCGAAGCAGGAACCACGATGCGACACGTACTGACCTCCTTTCTGTCTGTGCACTGGGCAATTGTCTTCGCCTTGCTGGCGCTGATCTGCATCGACGGAGACCGCGGTGTGACGGCAGCCCTCGGCGTGCTTGGTGTGACCGTCGAGAGTGCCCGCTTCGTCAATCTGGACAACATCGTCGTGGTTGCGCCGCTGGCCACCGCCTTGCTGGTCGTCTCGGTGCTGTTCTTCTGGGCCTTTGTCGATTCCCTGATCAACGATGCGACCAGCCCGGGCGCCGACAGCGTCGTTCGTATCGCCTTCATTTCCGCTTCAGGTGTGCTGTCGATGATCTTGATCGGTGGCGCCGCGCAAGGCATCAACGGGCTCTTCATGGTCGTCGCGGTGCAACTCGCCGCGCTTCTCGCCTCCTATGTCGCGATGCTGGCCGAGCGGCGCTCGGCTGCGGTGTCTGATGACGCCGCTTTCCACGCCACGGCGCACAACATGGCGAAGGCGGCGGCGCACAATTCGTTGCTGTCTCTAATATCAGGCCGGACCAGCCCCAGCCGGACCAGCCCCAACCGGACTGGCCCTAAAGCGAAGGGAGGCCGCTGATGCGCTACATCTTCGCATTTTGGGCGGCTCCGATGGCGCTGTTCTGGGGCTGGTTCTATCTGTCTGCCAATGACATGAATTTCGGCTATGTGATGCTCACCCGGCAGATGCATGACTTCTTCTTCCAGCTCTATGGCCAGATGCTAGGCGTCGATCCAACGATCATCCCCGGCTTGGTGGCGAAGACCTGCATCTTCGATGGATTTCTGCTGATGGCGCTGTGGGCGTTCCGCCGTCGCCGCGAAATCGCCGGCTGGCTTAAACAGCGCTGGGAGGGTCCGGTTCCCTTCGAGCGGATGCAGCGAGCGACTGAAGCCGGTCCAAAACTCCCTGCAGAATAAAGGCGGCGGCCGCCGAATCGATCTTGCCGGCGCGTTTGGCGCGCGAGAAGTCCATCTCGATCAGCGTCCTTTCGGCCGCTACCGTCGACAGCCTTTCATCCCAGAACACGAAGGGCAGGTCGCTCAGCTGCGCCATGTTGCGCACGAAGGCGCGTGATTTCTGGGCGCGCGGACCTTCCGACCCATCCATGTTGATCGGCAGCCCGATCACCACCGCGCCGGCATTCTCCTTCGCCAGCAAGGCCAAAAGCACGGCGGCGTCGAGCGAGAATTTCCTTCGCATGATGACCGGGCGTGGATGAGCAAAGGAGAATCCCCGGTCGGAAACCGCGACGCCGATCGTCTTGTCGCCGAGATCGAGCCCGGCCAGTGTCTTGCCGCCGGCAAGCCGCGTCGGCAATTCCTCGATCGTGATAATACTCAACGGCCGTCCTTCGCCTTTCACCACCACGTGTTTTGTCAAACGCGCAACGGACACAGTAACCCTTTGATCTCGGGACCATCGGCGTTCTATCCTCTGGCCCGACAAAAATCGAGGAAATGCATTCATGAAACTGACCTGGTACGGCCATTCGGCCTTCCGTATCGAAACCGGCGACGCCAAAATCCTTATCGACCCTTATCTGATTGGCAATCCGTCCTGGACGGGTGGCTGGGAAGGGCCGGCCGAAGGGATCACGCATGTTCTGCTGACGCACGGGCACAACGATCACATCAGCGGCGCACTGGAAGTGCTCGGCAAAAGCGGCGCCCAGCTGGTCGCCAATTTCGAGATCTGCATGTATCTGGTTGGCAAGGGCGCCGACGGTAACAAGATCAATCCCGGCAACATCGGCGGCACGGTCGATTGCGGCGGCTTCACCACCACCTTCGTCCAGGCGCTGCACTCCTCCTCGTTCGGCGAAGAGGGCGGCAAGAACGTCTATCTCGGCAATCCGGGCGGGCTGGTCCTGCATTTCCCGGAAGACAAGACGCTCTACCAYATGGGCGACACCGACATTTTYTCCGACATGGCGCTGATCAACGAATTGCATGAGCCGAAGATCGGCATCGTGCCTATCGGCGACCGCTTCACCATGGGCGGTGCGGTGGCCGCACTCGCCTGCCGCCGCTTTTTCAAGTTCGACACGGTCGTCCCCTGCCACTTCGGCACGTTTCCGATGATCGATCCGACGGCTGAGAAATTCGAGGCCGGCCTGGAAGGATCCGGTGTTCAGGTGGCATTGCCTAGGATTGGCGAGACCATTACGATCTAGAAATAGCTAAAGCGGAACAAATGCATGGCGTTGCGGCAAACTCTTTTCATTTCGATGTTTGCCGCGGCGTCGCCCGCGCTCGCCGCGGATGACTTCATCGAAGGCGTCTACCTGCAGTCCGAGGAGCTTTGTGCGCAGGCCAAGAAGGATACGCTGCAGACGCTGATCGACGCCGGCAACATTGTGTTGTCGGCGCATGGCCTGCAAGGCGTTGAATACAATTGCGAGTTCGTTCAAATCAGCAAGGCGAAGCGCTCGCCGAGCTGGGCGGTGACGGCGATCTGCCAGGAGCCGGGCTATGTCTTTCCCGATGTCCTCTCGGTGACGCAAATGAACGCGAGGCAGATCGATCTCGTGTCGGTCCGGCCGATCGATGACGAAAGCGAAGCAAGCGGCAACAGCGGCAGCTACTATTTGTGCGAGGGCGTTGCCTTGCCATGACGATGATGCAGCGCATCAGGTCGCTTTTCCGCCGTGAGCGGCTGGTGTTCCCAAAACTGGAACTGCATGTCGCACATGGCTGCAATCTGTCTTGCGACAGCTGTTCGCACTACTCCAATCACGGCCATTCCGGCACCGTCTCGCTTGAGGAGGCAGACCGCTGGATGGGGCTGTGGAGCCGGCGCATAGATGTTGTCTGGTTCTCCATCCTGGGCGGAGAGCCCACCATCCATCCGGAGCTGCCGTCCTTCGTCGGGCTGGTCCGTCGGCACTGGCCCCGTGCCCGCATAGAGATCGTCAGCAACGGCTTTTTCCTGCACCGTCATCCGACATTGCCGGCGATTCTCGCTGCTGACGGCAACACCCAATTGAGTGTCTCGGTTCATCACGCCTCCGAGGAGTACCAGGAAAAGTTGAAACCGGTCTTCGCTCTCCTGGAGGCGTGGCGCCGGGAACACGGGATATTTGTTCAGATCCGCCCATCAGACAAGAATTGGACCCGTCGCTACGAAGGCTTCGGCGACGCCATGTTGCCGTTCGAGGATGGCGATCCGCGCGCCAGTTGGGAAGTCTGTCCGGCTCGCGAA
>NZ_JBFUGJ010000393.1:0-5088 GCF_056402975.1 Mesorhizobium sp. P3_A9
CCTCGATCATCGCCACGCCGATGCGGTCCTTGACCGAGGCGATCGGGTTGAAGAATTCGAGCTTGGCGACGAGATTGGCGACGATGCCTTTTTCCTTGGCGAAYTTGTCGAGCCGYACCAGCGGYGTGTCGCCGATCGTSTCGGTGATSGAATTGTAGATGCGGCCGCGGCCGGGGACGCGGGCGGAGGTGACGGGCTTGTTCATTGGTTTCGCTCCCAGGATTTCAGGCAAGTGGCCGGCGAGGATATAGCGCCTTCGGCCGCAAGATAGACCGTCGGTGGAAAATATCCGAGTGGGCCTCTTGTCTAAAACCGCATTGCCCCGGAAAAGGGTTTCCTGAGAATGCCGTTATCTGGAATATTTTGGCCGAATAGAAGCTACTGGCGGGCTGCGATCGCTGCCGCGGCGCCGACCATGAAGCCGGCAGCGGTTCGGTTCAGCRCYTTCAGCGCRCGCGGYGAYTTCAGGAACCAGCGCGCCTTGGCSGCCAGCGCSAGRTAGGGCACCAGCACSACSARCARSACGACGACSGTSAGCGCGACGAGRATGCCGTAGTCGRCSAGCGTGATSGTCTTCAGGTCGACGATGGTCGGCGTGATGGCGAGRTAGAAGATCATCGTCTTCGGATTGCCGAGCGTGACGGTGAGGCCGGCGATRAAGCTSGAMASCAGTCCGCCCTYGCCCTTTTTCGCYTCGACSGTTTCGGGCGTGATGCCGTCGGTCCAGAAGCGCCAGCCGAGRAAKGCGAGATAGGCGACACCCAGCCATTTGATGGCCAGGAACACCATGCCGAAGGTCTGCGCGACGAAAGCAAGTCCGAGCACCACGGCGGTCAAATAGGTGAGGTCACCCAGCATCAGGCCAAAGGACATGGCCAGCGACGAGCGAAAGCCGGAGCCGAGCGCCCGCGCGACCAGCGCGGTGACGCCGGGGCCGGGAATGGCGGCGGCGATGCCGAGRGCGGCACTGTAGGCGAGGAAGCCGGTGAAGGTCATGGCGGGTGGTTCCAGATCGGAGGGTATTATCGCATGGGACGGGCTACCGGTTGAATTCCCTAGGGGGCGGAATCCATTGCACCAGCTATCTGGGACACTTGGAGAAGGCCCCCTCATCCGTCTCGGCGCTGCGCGCCGATCCACCTTCTCCGCGAGGGGAGAAGAGGAAGGCGCCGGCGCTGAACGGCTCCTCTCCCCGCCGGGGAGAGGTCGGATTGCCCCGAATTGCCCTTCGCAATTCGGTTTCGGCAATCCGGGTGAGGGGGCCTGCGCTGCCCAAGCAACCTCCTCAGGACCGCCCGCCATAGGTCACGCGCCAGATCGTGCCGTTGCCGTCCTCGGTCATGATCAGCGCGCCATCGGCCGCCACCGCCACGCCCACCGGCCGGCCCCACACCTCGCCATTGGAGACGACGAAGCCGGTCATGAAATCCTCGTATTCGCCGGTCGGCTTGCCATCCCTGAACAGCAAGCGGACGACCTTGTAGCCGGTCCTGTTGCCGCGATTCCACGAACCGTGCAGGGCGACAAAGGCGTCACCCCTGTATTCCTTGGGAAAGCCGCTGTCGGCGGGCAAGTCCTTGCGGTCGTAGAAGGCGATGTTGAGCGGCGCCGAATGCGCCTGCATCAGCACGTCGGGAATGGTTGCCTTGCCGGCAAGATCGGGACGCGCGCCCTTGTAGCGCGGGTCCTCGTGGTTGCCGATATAGTACCAGGGCCAGCCGTAAAAGGCGCCGTCCCTGACCGAGGTGGCGTATTCGGTGGGCACATTGTCGCCGAGCGCATCGCGCTCGTTGACGACGCACCACAGCGCGCCGGTCGCCGGCTGGACGGTCATGCCCGAACAATTGCGCAGGCCGGTGGCGACGATGCGGCCATTCTTGCCGTCCGGGTCGAAGGCCTGCACGTCGGCGCGGCCTTCTTCGGAGCCCCAGGTGGCGCCCAGCGGCTTCGCCTTGACCCACGCGTCCAGGCCGCCATCCGGCGCCTTGCCCATATCCTCGGCGACGTTCGAACCCGAGCCGACCGACAGATAGAGCGTCTTGCCGTCAGGCGAAAAAACGATGTCGCGCGTCCAGTGATGGTTCGAGGGAATGTTGTCGACGATGGTTTCCGGTTCGCCTGACGCCTTCAGGTCGCCCTTGCGGTAGGCAAAGCGCACGATGCTGTCGCTGTTGGCGACATAGACCCATTGCGGGTCATCGCCTGGCGGATAGAAGGCAATGCCATAGGGCTGGTTGAGATTGCCGGCAAAGATGCCGTCTTCGGCGGGCTTGGCGCTGTCCTTGGCCAGGCGGTAGACGCGGACCTGGTTGGCCTCGCTGTCGGCGACGAACAGGTCGCCATTGGGTGCGACGCGCACGACACGCGGATTGTCGATGCCGGACGCGATCAGCTCGGCCGAGAAACCCGGCGGCAATTGCGGTTTCGCGCCTGCCGGCATGTCGGCAAGGCCGGCGCCGTTCGAGGCGGACTTGGTGACATAGGGCTTGGGCAGGTCTTCCGGCTTGATCAGGCGGCGCACGCCCGGTCTGTCGGCGCGCCAGTCGCCGAAGGCGGCCGCGCCCTTCAGCACCGGATGGTCCACCTGCTGGGCGAATGCCGTGGCTGTGAGAAAGAGGGCGGGAAGCACCAGTCCGGCCAATCGGATCATTTTGTCCTCCATCGGGTCGCGAAGGAAACCAACGGCCGGTTTGTCCCCGGGTTCCGCCTCACACGATGCGCTGGAAGCGAAAGTCCGGTTTCCGGTCTATGTCCCGGCAGCTAAAAAATCGTCGTCGAGGCGTTTTTCCAGCGCGACGAGATCGGCCGGCAGCGGCAGGCCCATGGCGCGCATTTCCTGCAGCTTTTCGCGCAGCTGTTCCTGGATCTCGTGCTGGTCCTCCGGCTGGTTGACCATCTCCTCGAGCAGCAGGCTGATCCGGGCCTTGAATTCTTCGAGCGCCATTCTTTTTCTCCTCGGTTCTCAGCTCAACGGAGCATGCGGGAAATCAGCTGCGCCGTATAATCGACCATCGGTACGATGCGGGCATAGTTGAGCCGGGTCGGGCCGATGACGCCGAGCGCGCCGACGACGCGGGCATCCTTGTCGCGATAGGGCGCGACCACCAGCGACGAACCCGACAGCGAGAACAGCTTGTTTTCCGAGCCGATGAAGATGCGCACGCCCGATCCCTCCTCGGCAAGGTCAAGCAACTGGATCAGCCCGTCCTGCGTCTCCATGTCCTCGAACAGGTGCCGCAGCAGTTCGATATCGGCCTGGGCGGTGACGTTTTCGAGCAGATTGGCGCGGCCGCGCACGATGAGCCGCGCCGGCAGGCCGCTATCGGCGCCTGCCCACACAGCCAGCCCCTTCTCGACAAGGTCCTGCGACAGCGTGTCGAGGGCGGCCCTGGTCTCTTCCTTGATACGGGCGATCTCGACCCGCGCCTCGGCCAGCGTACGGCCGCGAATGTGCGCGTTGAGGAAATTCGAGGCCTCGTGCAGTTGCGAGACGGTGATGCCGGCGGGCAGTTCGACGACGCGGTTTTCGACATCGCCATTCTGCGACACCAGCACGGCAAGCGCCTTGGTCGGCTCCAGCTGGATGAATTCGATATGCTTCAGCGCCACCTCGTTCTTGGCGGCCAGCACCAGGCCGGCGCCGCGCGACATGCCCGACAGCATCTGGCTGGCCTCGGTCAGCATGTGTTCCAGCGTCGCGCCCGAGCCGGAGGCCCGCACCTGCGCCTCAATGGTGCGGCGCTCCTCGTCGGAGAGGTCGCCAAGTTCCATGAAGGCGTCGACGAAGAAACGCAGGCCGGCCTGCGTCGGCAGCCGTCCGGCCGAAATATGCGGCGCGTAGATCAGCCCGAGATGCTCGAGGTCGCTCATCACGTTGCGGATGGTGGCCGGCGAYAGCGAGGAGGGCAGGATGCGCGACAGGCTGCGCGAGCCCACGGGTTCGCCATCCCTGAGATAGGAATCGACGATGCGCCGGAAGATGTCGCGCGAGCGCATATCCAGCGATTGCAGAGCGGGCGACAGCAGACTGGGTTCGGCGACTGCTTTGGTCATGTGGCCAAAAACCTCCGGTCTCAAGATATAGACCTACGCCGGGGCCGCGCAACCCGGTGTCTGTGTCAGATCACCCGGTGTCTGTGTCAGATCATCGGGGCGGGGTCGTCAGGCCATTTTCCTTTGCGCCATGCGCCCCATGCGGCTACAAGCCGGCCAAGATTCCAAAAAGTGACAAGAAAGAAGCCTGAATGCGCCCCTCCAAACGCCAATTCGACGAAATGCGCGCCATCTCCTTCGAGCGCGGCGTCTCCAAGCATGCCGAAGGCTCGTGCCTGGTGAAGTTCGGCGATACCCATGTCCTGTGCACCGCCAGCCTCGAGGAAAAGGTCCCGGGCTGGATGCGCAATTCCGGCAAGGGCTGGGTCACCGCCGAATATGGCATGCTGCCGCGCTCTACCGGCGAGCGCATGCGCCGCGAGGCCTCCGCCGGCAAGCAGGGCGGCCGCACGCTGGAAATCCAGCGCCTCATCGGCCGCTCGCTGCGCGCCGTGGTCGATCTGCAGGCGCTGGGCGAACAGCAGATCACCGTCGATTGCGACGTCATCCAGGCCGATGGCGGCACCCGCACCGCCTCGATCACCGGCGGCTGGGTGGCGCTGTATGACTGCCTGCGCTGGATGGAAGCACGCCAGATGGCGAGCGTTGCCAAGGTGCTGAAGGACCACGTCGCGGCGATTTCCTGCGGCATCCATGACGGCCAGCCGGTCATCGACCTCGACTATCTCGAGGATTCCTCGGCCGGCACCGACGCCAATTTCGTCATGACCGGCAAGGGCGGCATCGTCGAGATCCAGGGCACCGCCGAGGGCGAGCCGTTTTCCGAGGATCAGTTCGGGGAATTGATGGGCCTCGCCAAGAAGGGCATTCAACGCCTGGTGAGTTTGCAGCAGATGGCGGTGGCGTAGTTTTCGATGCCGAGCCAAGGCACCCCCCTCTGGCCTGCCGGCCATCTCCCCCGCAAGGGGGGAGATCGGCTGTGGTCGCGGGTTTCGCCAATCACCGACATTGCAAGCCATGAGCCAGCTTTGACGC
>NZ_JBFUGJ010000394.1:0-5076 GCF_056402975.1 Mesorhizobium sp. P3_A9
GGCCGCGTCCTTGCAAGCTGGCGAAGGCGGCCTAGCGCCTTCATGGCGTTTCCTCCACCGGCAACCTCTTCTTCCACAACCATGATCCTCAGATCGCGCCCGGCGGCGGAACTGAGGAAGCCATGAACGCGGCCGATGTCCTGCTTGCGGCTCGTGACGACAATCTTGAAACCAAGATCGCTTAACGCACGAATGATTTGACGGACAACGCGCGCGATCCCCTCTGAGCAGTGGTATTCGCCATTGTGGCGAACGACCAGCGGACCGAAACCGTGGAAGGCTACAAGAACAGTTTCAGCGGCAGGCGCTTCCACCTTCACGGTAGGCGTATAAATCAATTCCTGTGCCCGGTTCGATCCTGCTTCACCAAGCGCCATCTCTATCGCCCGGTCGAATACGGGCCACACAAATTCCGGCTGGTAGAGTTTGCGTACCTCGGCCTGGCTTTCGATCAGTTCGCGGGAGAGAGCGTGGTCACCCTTCCTCAACTGCTCCGACCGCCTCACCAGATCTTCAATGCTGTCCGTCCTGCCGGGCGCGTCGGCGGGGAAATACCGGCTGAGCAAAGATTCCTTTTTGAAAAGCACCGGACCGCCAAGCGTCATGAATTCTATCGGCGGCAGATAGCAGACGGTCGGCTCCTCATAGTGATAGGCAAAGCCACGCATCTCTGCGAATCGTCTCAGGAACTCGGGACGCTCGACGGTGCCAATCACCTGTTCATCCCGGACGGGCACGTTCTGCGCACCGAAGATCCTGTAACCTTTGGCAGGGAAATAGTGCTTAAGGTGACGGTAGTTGGCGGAGTAATAAGGGATGTCCGCCGCTCTTGGACATAGCAACCCCATCTCTGCCGTCGTCGCCCCGACATCCCATGTATCGCGCAGATCGACGACGTCCTGCGTAAGGCAATAGGGAACGATCGTCATGCGCGATCGCAGCCAATCGTCCTCTATGTCGGCAACCTTTTCGGAGTGCGGCATGAACCAGAAATCGTCCCGCTCTGTGACAAGCGGCAGCCCTCCAATATTGATGAGCTCATCCGACAGACTGTAGGGCTGACCATAGGTGCGATAGATGACCCGGCCACGGTAGGCTTTCAGGAAATGTACCAGCCATAGCGGGTTGATGGTAACGATAGCCGCATCGAAATATGCATTCAGAATCTCAGCTGCTTCCGGCGGAACCTCATCGTAGAAGAAGTTGGTCCTCTCCAGGATCTCCAGTGCCTCTTTGGGCAGGCTGGAAGCTGATGGAGCCCAATCGTAGACAGCGGACTGATCATAAACGTCGCTCAGATAGGGCGGATTGAACACCTCGTAGCCCAGCGCCCGCAGGTGAGGAAGTTCGGTCTGCGACAGCACCTTGTGCATGCCCAGCCAAAAAATTCGTTTCTTCTTGATCATCCGCTCGATCATCCGCTTTCCGGCCCCCGGAAGGCTGTGTCTGGTATTGCAGTGCACCATCGCTTGTCAAATGAGAGATCGGAAGCTTGGCCGGCTTCGGTCGCCAAGTGTGATATCGACCTTCGCGCTCATCGCGGACGATGTTGCAATGGAGTTCGACTCTGCTATGCGAAAGGAAGTGCCGGCGATAGGCATGAAAAGTCGGCGGCAACCCTGATATGACAGCAGAAGTGCTCGCTACCTGCACCGCACGCAGTTCATTATACCCAGATCGTAAATGAAAATCGCAATCGACGCACGCAACCTAGTGCCTGGCCTCACGGGTATCGGAAGATATGTCGTCGAGATGACGCGGGAGCTCGTCGCGGCCGGACACCGGCCAATTCTCTATCTGCCGGAGCCGCCGGCCAAGGCACTTGGCGAATTGGTTGGAGCCGACATGCGCGTCGCGGCTTTTCCAGGCGCTCTCGCTCGCATGATCTGGTCGCAAACGGCACTACCACGCGCTGCGGTCAACGACGCGGTCGACATCTTTTGGGGTCCCGCCCACAGGCTCCCCTTCCGTCTACCGGCGCCGATGCCGCGGGTGGTCACCATTCATGATCTGGTCTGGGCCTATGCGCCCGAAACCATGCGTTGGCAGACATGGGGCGCGGAGCGCGCCTTTGTCGGCTCGGCAGTGCGCCGGGCTGACGCAATTGTCGTTGACTCCAATTCAACGAAGGGGGCGCTCCGTGAGAGATACCCTGGCCTGGAAGCTCCCGTGACAACGATCTATCCCGGTTACACCCACCTCGTGCCGGGCGATATTGCGGCCGTGCGCACGCGTTTTGGAATTGACCGGCCCTATCTGCTGTTTGTGGGGACCCTTGAGCCACGCAAGAACCTCATTCGCCTCTTGGAGGCCTGGGCCGGCCTCGGCCCGGAGGTCCGCTCCGGACATCTGCTGGTTATCGCCGGAGGACAGGGTTGGCGCCTCGGCGATCTCCGATCTCGCCTGACGGATCTCGGCATTTCCGATCAAGTGCGGCTCACCGGGTACCTGGATGACACCGATCTGGCATCGCTCTATGCTGGGGCCCGGGCGCTTACGATGCCGTCGCTCTATGAAGGGTTCGGCTTGCCCATTCTGGAGGCAAACGGTTTTGGGGTACCGGTTCTGACCTCCAACGTCTCTTCAATGCCCGAAGTTGCCGGCGAAGGCGCCCTGCTGGTCGATCCGCTGTCAGTGAGCGACCTCACCGCAAAGCTGAAGCAACTGCTTACCGACGATCGCGACCTTGCACGACGGGCCGCGGTCGCCAAGGCCAATGCGGCGCGTTTCGACTGGCATCTCAGCGCAAAGCGTTTGATCGCGGTTTTCGACCAGGCCATTGCCAAGCGGAAAAGCCGCTGACATGCGCGTCCTCCATTTTTTCAAGACGTACTGGCCTGACACGTTCGGCGGCATGGAACGAGCGATCCATGCGATCGCCTGTGGAACGTCGAAACTGGGCGTTGAGCCAACGGTGCTTTCACTCAGCCGCAAGCCGGACGAGAACAGCGTCTTCTTCGACGGGCATTGGGCCTACAAGGCACGGCTCGATCTGGAGATCGCCTCGACGGGTTTTTCGCTTGGCGCCTTCAAGCGCTTCGGCGAACTGGCGGCGCAAGCCGACATCATTCACTATCACTTCCCCTGGCCCTTCATGGACCTGGTTCATTTCGGCATGCGGGTGCGAAAGCCGACCGTGGTCACCTATCAGTCTGACATAGTCAAGCAGAGCATGCTCCTGCAGGTCTATCGTCCGCTGATGCACCTCTTCCTCAACAGCGTTGACCGCATTGTCGTGGCCTCGCCCAATTATCTGGAAACGAGCGCTGTCCTGCGAGGACGGCGTGCCAAGACAGTCGTCATTCCGAACGGCCTGGATGCGAAGACTTATCCGGCTCCCCCCGAAGCACGGCTGCAACAATGGCGCGCGCGGTTTCCCGGCAGGTTTTTCCTGTTCACCGGTGTGCTGCGTTATTACAAAGGCCTGCATGTGCTGATCGAGGCGGCGCGCCTGAGCGGCTATCCGGTGGTTATCGTCGGTTCAGGTCCGATGGAGCAGGCCCTGCACGCGCAAGCTGACGCAAGCCGGCTGTCGAATGTGCATTTCGTCGGTGCGCTCGAAGAAGAAGACAAGATCGCGCTTCTGACCCTGTGCAGCGGAGTCGTCTTCCCGTCCCATCTGCGCTCGGAAGCTTTCGGGTTGTCTCTTGTCGAGGCAGCGATGTTCGGCAAACCGATGATCTCCTGCGAGATCGGCACGGGCACGAGCTTTGTCAACCTGGACAAGGTGACGGGATTGGTCGTCCCACCCGCCGATGCGCCGGCCCTGGCCGCCGCCATGGCTCAGATGTGGAACGACACGGACATGGCGCAACGCTTCGGGCAAAATGCAGTAGAGCGATACGAGAGCCTGTTCACGTCCGAGAAAATGGCAATCTCCTATATGAATCTCTACCGGGATCTCATCACGAATATCTAATACTTCCTCGGCAACAGCAAATAAGTCCCACGTCACCGGGCCTTTTACGTCACGCGGCCAAAGCGATAGCCAAGCTTCTTCTCGACCATTATATTAATCAGGACTAATCATCGAATCGATTTCCGGGTGGCCTCTTCCCATAGGCGCGATATCCCAGGCCCTTTTCGCTTGTCATCTTCCGTTTGCAGCGAGTAGGAAGTGAGCTACGACGGGTTGGGTTGCGGCATGGACAATTGCGAAATTGTATTCGATTTGAGATGCCTGCAAGACCCTTCCTATAAGGATCGCGGCGTCGGCAAGCTGTCGGCGAATCTGGTCAGGGCTGTCGGCCACCTTCGCGAAAGAGTTGATGTGTCGACTGTAGGGCTGGTTGATCCCGCCTTGCCACCGCTTGAGGATCGTTTCCTACATCTCGTCGATCAGGTTCGCAGCAACGCCTATCTAGGCGCCAAAGCATGTTCGACGGTGTTCTTCGAACTGTCCCCTATGACCCATGACCCTTTCTTCCTGGGTCGCATCGTGAACGACCCCGACATTCTCAAGCTCGCGATTGTCTACGACTTCATCCCGCTCATGAAGCCGGAACGTTACCTGCCGACGGCTTCCAATCGCCTCGACTATCACACCCAGCTCATTTGGCTTTCTCGCTACGATCATTTCTTTCCCATCTCGCAGCATACATCCGACGAACTCCGGCGCATTCTCGGCGTAAGCCCGATGCGCATTACGAAGACCGGGGCGCCGATAGACAGCGCGTTCGAGCGCGCCGACACTTCCGGGCGGCGGGAAAGACTTTCCAAGCGCTATGTTCTTGCCTGCGGCGGAGCCGAACCGCGCAAGAATGTCGAGTGCCCTATCCTCGCTCACGCCGGAAGTGCCGTGATGCAAGACGCCGGCATTCAGCTCGTGGTCACCGGGAATTACCCGCCGATTTGGCAGACAATCTTGCGCGACCTGTACACCGGCAATGGCGGCAGGTCCGAGCTTCTTGTTTTCCCGGGTTTTGTCGACGAAGACGAACTCGTATCGATCTACCGTGGCGCGCTCTGCACGGTCGTTGCAACGTACATGGAAGGGTTCTCGATTCCGGTCGTCGAGGCAATGGCGGCTGGCTCACCGGTAATCGCGTCTTCCATCCCTGCTCACAGGGAACTGAT
>NZ_JBFUGJ010000395.1:0-5071 GCF_056402975.1 Mesorhizobium sp. P3_A9
CCATTCCATTGCCGACGAGATGGAGGAGTGGCTGGTGACTGAGGGATCCGACGGCTTCAACATCATGTTTCCCTATCTACCCGCCGGGCTCGACGATTTTGCCGAGAAGGTGGTGCCGGAACTGCAGCGGCGAGGGCTCTTCCGGCGTGAGTATGAGGGAACGACCTTGCGCGAGAATCTCGGCCTGAAGCGGCCTCCCAACCGGTTCTTCGAAGGCTCCGAAGCGGCTATCCGCAAAGCCGGCTGACGTCTTGGCGCAAAAAAAGAAACTGGCGCGCCGAAGCGCGCCCGTTTTTATCGGTTGGCGATGTCAGATGACGAAGTACCAGTTGGCGATCAGCATCACCGCCACGCCGGCGACCAGCGTCAAGTAAGGCAGCATTCCGGCTTTCTTGACCGCGAGGTCGGCTCCCGTCATGCCGAGATCGGCCAGCATGTGGTCGGGGAACTTACCCTTGTCCTGGATGTAGTGGCGGAAGCAGAACACCGGGATGATCAGCGCAGCGGTGATCAGTCCGGCCCACAGCGCCATCGGGTTCCACACCTTGGCGCCGGCGCCCATGAAGATGGCGTTGACATAGGCGAAGATCGCCCCGATGCCGAGCAGCCAGCTCGGCGCCTTCCAGGGCCGCGCGATCTGGCCGTTGTCGATGCGGTGGATCCAGCCGGCATTGAGGTTGAGGAAGTTGAAGATGATGTAGCCGCARTTCGACACGGCGAGGATGAAGAAGAAGCTCGTCGCRTCRGCCGAGGCGATCGCCAGMACGATCAGGTTGAAGACGAGTTCGGTCCACATCGCCCGCGTCGGCGCGCCATGCTCGTTGACATGGCTGAGGTAGCGCGGCAGCCAGCCATCCACGGAACCCTGATAGAGCGTGCGCGAGGAACCGGCCATGGCGGTCATGATGCACAGCACCAGCGCCAGGATCATCAGCATCACCAGCAGGCTGTGGATCAGCGCGCCCCCACCGACCATGCCGGCCAGAGCGTCTGCAACGCCGGAGCCGTCGACGATCGGTGTCGCCAGCATGCCGTTGAGGCCCAGCACGCCCTGAAAGGTGAAGGGCACCAGGATGAACAAGAGCATGCAGAGCAGGCCGGAATAAAAGATGGCCTTGAAAGTGTCGGTGCCCGGGTTCTTGAACTCGGATGTGTAGCAGACGGCGGTTTCAAAGCCGTAGGTCGACCAGGCGGCAATGAACATGCCGCCGAGCACCAGCGTCCAGCCGGCGATGTTCCAGGCGCCCGGCTCGGGCGCATAGGCGGCGGCCAGCGGCACCAGCGGCGAGAAATTCGCCCAGTTGATCTGGCCGGTGACGATCGGCACGACGCCGACGATGAGCATCGGGATGATGACCAGCAGGCCTATGTACTTCTGCACATTGGCGGTGCCGAGGATGCCGCGATGCTGGATCGAGAAGATGATCAGCATCAGCACGGCGCCGATGAAGAAGGTCGCGTTCAGCGTGAAGGAGACCGGACCCAGCGTGTGGCTGTAAAGCGTCCAGTTGCGGATTGCCGGCGTTGCGGCTGTCGTCACCGCGGCAATCGCGTCGGCGGGCGCCGTTCCGGCATGCGCCGCGATATAGGCGACGACCTCGGCCGAGGTCTCGGTGAACAGCGGCACTGGCGCCAGCGCGTTGAGGATATAGGCGGCGGCGATCGAACAGCCGAGCGATAGCACCGGCGACCAGGCGAACCAGTTGCACCACACCGACAGCGGCGCGATGAACTTGGAATAGCGCAGCCAGGCGGTGGCGCCATAGATCGAGGCGCCGCCCGACTTGTTCGGGAACAGGCCGGCGATCTCCGCATAGGTGAAGGATTGTAGGAAGCCCATGATCATGGAGGCGATCCAGATCGCGAAGGCCAGTGTGCCGGTCGTACCGGCAATGCCGCCGATCGAGAACAGGACCAGCGCCGGAACGCCGCTTGCGACCCAGAAGGCGCCACGCCAGTCGATATTCCTGTGCAGCTTGCTTTCGGCAGGCTGCTCCAGGGCCGTGCTTATAGTGCTCATGTCAGTAACTTCCCCTTTTTTCAGTGTTCCCCGCCGGCGATGCCTC
The DNA here is from genome assembly GCF_056402975.1 of Mesorhizobium sp. P3_A9. Lineage (NCBI taxonomy): Bacteria > Pseudomonadati > Pseudomonadota > Alphaproteobacteria > Hyphomicrobiales > Phyllobacteriaceae > Mesorhizobium > Mesorhizobium sp. P3_A9. The sequence goes on from NZ_JBFUGJ010000395.1 coordinate 2,067, forward strand.
GGCTTTGCGAAGCTTGCTCCCCGGCACATGACCGAACGACTCCGGTGTTTCCACTCAGTCGTATTTTTTTCTTAAGAGTGAAGATTGATCCGGCGCGCTTTGACGTCAAGCGTTTTGTGAAACCGTGCACATCACGCTCGCGCGCGCACGCAACAATACGCCTCAAAGCGCTGCTGATGAGCGGTTCTGCCTGTCCGGAAGGCAGTGCTCAGGAGCGCGGTCTGGTCTTCTGCGGATCGTAATGGGCGAAGGCGACGACTCGCGCCGGCAGCCTCTTGGCATGGCCGTCGAGCTTGCCGATCTCGACCTCCGTGCCGATGGCGGCGTGGGTGACGTCGAGCCGCGCCAGCGCGATGTTCTTGTTCAGCACCGGTGAACGCATGCCTGACGTGACGACGCCGATCTGGGCGCGGCCGACATGGACGCAATCGCCATGGCCGACGGCGACATTGCTGTCGATGTCGAGCCCGACCAGTTTGTTCTGCGGGTTCTCCTTGCGCCGGATCAGCGCCTCGCGGCCGATGAAATCATCGGTCTTGCTCTTCAGCGGCACGGTGAAGCCGATGCCCGCCTCGAACGGGTCGGTCTGGTCGGAAAATTCGTAACCGGCGAAGATCAGCCCGGCCTCGATGCGCACCATGTCGAGCGCCTGCAGGCCCATCGGCTTCAGCCCATGCGGCTGGCCGGCCTCCCAGATGGCGTCGAACACCTTTTCCGCGTCGCGCGGGTGGCACCAGATCTCGTAGCCGAGTTCGCCGGTATAGCCGGTGCGCGAGACGACCACCGGAATGCCATTGCCGCCGCCGATGCGGGCGACGGCGAAACGGAACCATTCGAGCTCATCGATCGAGGGCTGCAGCGGCGAGGTCCAGATCACCTCTCTCAGGATATCGCGGCTCTTCGGCCCCTGCACGGCGACATTGTGCATCTGGTCGGTCGACGAGCGCACCAGCACGTTGAGCCCAAGCTTCTTCGCGGTCTCGCGCAGCCATTCGCCGGACAGATCGTCGCCGCCAACCCAGCGGAAATTGTCCTTGCCGAGCCTGAGCAGCGTGCCGTCGTCGATCATGCCGCCATGCTCGTAACACATGGCGGAATAGACGATCTGGCCGACGCCGAGTTTTTTGACGTCGCGGGTCAGCGTGTATTGCAGCAGCGCTTCGGAATCCGGGCCGGTCACCTCGAACTTGCGCAGCGGCGACAGGTCCATGATCACGGCGTCCTGGCGGCAGGCCCAGTATTCGGCGATGGGGCCCTCCTTGGCGAAGGAATTGGCCAGCCAGTAGCCCCTGTATTCCGAGAAGTTGCGGGTGTGCTTGGCGAAGGACGAATGGAAGGAGGTCTCGCGGGTCATTTTCGGTTCCGAATCGGGCGTCATGCGTCTCGCGATCGCTCGCGAGAATTTGTGCTGGCCGGAATAGGTCCGCACATGGATGTCGGTCAGGTCCCAGCCATTGGCCGGGGTCGTATCGTCAGGGCAAGCGGAGGAGACACAGACGATGTCGGTCAGCGCCCTGAGCAGCACATAGTCGCCGGCGCGCGACCATGGCTCGTCGGAGACCATGACGCCATGCGCGTCGATCGCGGTATTGAAGAAGAAGTTGATCGCCATCCAGCCGGCGCGAGGATTGACACCCTTGCCGGCCAGCGCGCCGTTGAAATTCTCCGAGCAGTTGGTGTGGCCGGGATAGCCGATGTCGTCGTAATATTTGGCGGCACAGGCGAGCGCGAAGGCATCGTGCCGGYCGCACGTGTCCTGCACGACTTCGACCAGCGGCTCCATGTCCTGGTCGTAATATTTCGAATGCAGGCCAGGCATCGGGTAGCTTGCGCCCATCAGTGTTCGGGTCGTCGTCACGTCGAGCGGATGGTCGAGGCCCTTGTCCAGCTTGCGCGCGGAAAAGCACTGGAAGTCGGTGCACTGGCGCCCGTCGACATCGATGATCTGCAGATAGTCGCCGGCCTTGACGAAATAGGATTCAGCCGTCGCCGAATGAACGCGCAGGTCGAGCACCGGATCGGCGAGCGGATCGGCCAATTGCGACTTCGATTTCAGGCGCACCGTGGCGCGACGCACGATGACGGTGAGCGGTGTCGCCGTGTCATGGCCATCGACCAGCATCGGCCCGCCGGGCGCGGCTATGATCATCGAGCCGTCGCGTGTGATGGTGAAAGCCTGTTCCGTGCCGGCAGGCGTGGTGGCGCCGAACACGCGCACAGCCTTGGCCTGGTCGAGCTGCACCTGCCGGCGCGCAATGCCGCGCCGCAACGCGCCGATACCGTCATCGGCCTCGGTCAACAAAGCCTTGATGCCGGCGGCATTGCTGTTGGACTTCTCGCCTAAGATGCCGGGATCGGTGGTGCCTGCGATGTCCCAGGCCAGCAGTTCGCACGCCTGGCCGCCCTCGACGTTGCGCACGGTGAAGGTGTCGCCGGCCTCGACCTCGATCAGCACCGCACCATTGCCCTGGATCGTGTAACGCTCCATGCCCGGCGGCAGCGCGATCTGGCCGGGCCTCAGGATGAGGCTCGGGCGCGGCGGTCCGGCTGTCACTGTGGGGTAGGGCGACTGGCTCATCTCAGCCTTGCGGTTCGAGAAACAAGTTTGCCTGTGTGTGAAATTATTTTAGCAGCAAGAATAGCAGCGCGGTTGGGTTTGGCAAGGCGAAGGTGATGCAAGCTCCCCCTTCTCCCCCTGTGGGCCTGTTGTGTAATTGCAGCAGAGCGCGGATGAGAGCGGGATTGCGGGAATGTCGCCCGTATTCGTGAGTTCTTGTGTCTGGTTTGGAGTTTCGGGCGGCGGTTCGGCCTCGTGGGGCCGGACTGCGGGCGCACCTATCCTGTGATGGCGGCCCATCGGCGCATGTTGAAGGCAATCGCCGCTAACGTCACCTGGGCAGTGGCTTTGGCCAGCCCGACATAGCGGATCGTGGTCAGCTTCATGCGGTTCTTGAGCGTGGCGAAGGTGGTCTCGACTGCGGCACGCCGTCTGGCGATCAGACGGT
>NZ_JBFUGJ010000396.1:0-5066 GCF_056402975.1 Mesorhizobium sp. P3_A9
TCATTTTGCCAGCCGCGATGACAGCAATCGCTCGCGAGGCGGCTGGGCCGAGGTCACCGCGACGGCTGACGGCCTGACCGAGACCGCCCGCTCGGAGCGTCCATCCCTCGATATTGGCCAGCCGGGGACATTCGATGATTCCGGCGCCATGCCCGGCTGTCTCGTCAATCACGAAGGCAGCTTGTTGCTCTACTATACCGGCTGGTCGCTCACCCGCACGGTGCCATTCACCTTCTCCATCGGGATCGCGGAATCGCGCGACGGAGGCCGGCATTTCGATCGTCTGTCCGAAGCGCCTGTGCTCGGCCGGAACCACTACGATCCTCTGCTTGCCGGCGCGCCCTGGGTGCTCGTCGAAAACGGCAATTTCCGCATGTGGTATGTGTCCGGCCTGCGATGGGAGGTCGACCCGGAAGGGAAGAATGCCCCGATCCACTACTACACCGTCAAGCACGCGACGAGCCGCGACGGCATGAATTGGACGACCAACGAGCAAATCTGCCTGCCCTTCCATGAGGGAGAGCACGCCATCGCCCGACCGGTCGTCCAGAGGACCGATGCCGGYTACGAAATGCTCTATTGTGCAAGGCGTTTGGGCGAAACCTACCGCGTGTACCGCGCCACATCCGTCGACGGGGTACATTGGGAGCGCGACAGGGTGCCACTGCTCGACACCAGCGCCAGCGGATGGGATTGCGAGATGGTCTGCTATGCCAGCTTGTTGCACACCGCCGAGGCCAGCTTCCTGCTTTACAACGGCAATGGTTATGGGAGGGATGGGGTCGGCGTCGCCATCCTGGAACCATGACGGGGCGGTCGACAGTGCCGCGTTCGCGGCTCAGGGGGATATGACCCGGTGCGATGGGAGAAGCTCGGCCGCCTGTTCTGCCCGACTGGTGATATCGAGTGGATGCGCTCGCACGCCACCATGCCGATCGCCGAGCATTTTTCGGGCGATCTGTTCAAAATCTATTTCGGCTCTCGGGATGCATCGCAACGCTCGCATACCGGCTATGTCATCGTCGACCTGTCGTCGCCGGCGCGGATCATCGAGGTAGCCCGGTCGCCTGTCCTGGTGCCAGGAGCCCTCGGCGAATTTGACGACAGCGGCGCCTTGGCCAGTTGGCTCACGGTCGCGGGTCCGACGCGATATCTCTACTATGTCGGCTGGAATCTGGGCGTCACCGTTCCCTTTCGCAACGCCATCGGCCTCGCCACGGCCCCGCCCGATGGTTCGTTTTCACGGTTCGCGACGGGTCCGCTGGTTGATCGTTCGATGACAGAGCCGCATTTTGTCGGCAGTTGCTGCGTGCTGCATGAGGCCGGCCTCTGGCATATGTGGTACACGTCCTGCGTCGATTGGAGCCCATCGGCGAATGGACCAATCCATCGCTACCACATCAAATATGCGAGCTCCGACGACGGCATCCACTGGCGCCGTGACGGACGGGTTGCCATCGATTTCGCGAACGACCAGGAATACGCTATATCTCGCCCGGCGGTTAAGCGAGACGGCGACCTGTGGCGCATGTGGTATGCTTATCGCGGCGACAGCTATCGCATCGGCTATGCCGAGTCGGCCGATGGCCTGAACTGGACCCGGATGGACCAGGACGCGGGCATCGCGCGCTCGGAGTCAGGCTGGGATTGTGAGATGATCGAATATCCCTTTGTGTTCGATCATGGGGGGCACCGCTACATGCTCTACAACGGCAATGGCTACGGGAATACAGGCTTCGGCTTGGCCGTGCTCGTCTAGCGGGGCTTGAGCGGACATATGATTATTTGTCCGTGCTGCAGTCTACACCATGCATCCCCGGGCGCTGTCTGTCCGGCCTGCGGCTTCGCTCCGGCCAGCCTGAACGGCTTCCCTGCCTGGGCACCCGAAATGGCAAACGAAGGCGGCGGGTTCCACGAGAGTTTCTTTGCCGAACTCGCTCGGCGCGAGGCCGGGAATTTCTGGTTCGAGTCCCGCAATGCCATCATCGTTCGCACCCTGCGGCGTTTCTTTCCGCAGTTGCAGTCATTCCTCGAGATCGGCTGCGGCACTGGGTTTGTGCTGAGCGGCATCGCCCGCGCCTTTCCCGATGTCCGGCTCGCCGGGACCGAAATCTTCATTGCCGGCTTACCCTTTGCCGCTGCCCGCGTGCCGTCGGCAAGTTTTGCGCAGATGGACGCAAGACGATTGCCCTATGCTGCGGAATTCGACGTCGTGGGGGCGTTCGACGTGATCGAGCACATCGAGGAGGATGTCGATGCGTTGGAGAACCTGAAACGCGCGGTAAAACCCGGCGGGGGTGTCATCATTTCCGTGCCGCAGCACAAATGGCTTTGGAGCGACATCGACAAACAGTCGTTTCATTTCCGTCGCTATGAAAAGCGGGAACTGCACGAAAAGATCGAAGGCGTGGGGCTGGAGATCGTCTACAGCACGTCCTTCGTGTCGCTTCTATTGCCGCTGATGTTCCTGTCGCGGCGGCGCAAGAGCCTCGAACCCGACGCCGGCAGGGAATTGCGTCTCGGGCCGGCCGTGAATGCTTCCTTGCGATCCGTGATGGGGATCGAGGGCCTGATCCTGGCGACAGGCCTCACCCTTCCTGTCGGCGGATCCAGATTGGTGGTGGCAAAGCGTCCATGACCGTTGGTGCTCGTCGGGAAAGCAGCCGGCACCTTACCGACAACAGCAGCCTTGCCCTACGGCAATCGGGCCGCCGCCAGCACTACACCGAGGACAATCAAGCCGTTACCCGCAAGGGACTGCCAGCTAAATCGCTCGTGCAGGAACAGAACCGAACTGGCAAAGACCAGGGGATAAGCCAGCGCCGCAAACGGGAAGGCTACCGATAGCGGAATTCTTGAGATCGCGGCGTACCAAAGAGCGCTCGAGATGACGAGGCCAAGGCCGCCTATCCAAACCTTCCAGTCGGCGAGCAAACCAAGCAAATAGGGCCAGCCCTGCTCAAAGCTGAACGGCACCGTCCCATGTTCGGTCAGGCGAGACTTGATGATGATCTGGGCTGTGGTGAGCAGAAGCACAGCCGCAACAATAAGGGCAATGCCGGTGGCACGGTTATCCAGTTTGCTTCTCCATCTGCTCGAATCGGCCGGCACCTTAGCCTTTGGACTGTAGCATGCCAGCTGTCCATTTTGGGCTGAGCTGGCGGCTGCAGGCGCGGCGTACCCTCCCGGCAAGCCTCCCCGTCGACCAGGAACCGTTGATGCCGGCTTCGATTGGCCGGTTCAGGTTGACAAAGGCGAAGCCAAACGGTCCATCTAGGCCAGTTGTCGTGCCCGGCCCAGGTTTCGGGCTGCGTGCACGGCATAGAGCAATTCCAGGAAAAGTGTGTAACGGTTTTCCCATAGGAATTGCGTCAAAACAAAAAGTTGGAGTGGCTCGCCGTTTCCGTGAAACGGTGAACTGCTCTAGGGGGAGCCCAACCGAACCATGGCAATCCAGGAGCAGTCCCGGACAATCCCGGCTGAGCAGAATTTGCCAGCAGAGGGATTGTTCAAAGCCAGGTCCTATTGGTTTCCTGCGGCTGTATTAATTCTGGCGATCAATTTCTGCTTCCTCGTATTTTATGTTTTCGTGAAATACAAAACCCTGTTTCACTCCGACAGCGCAATGAAGGTGCTGCTGGCGCGAGAAATCGTCCAAAGTCGGAATTTCTTCCCGCCGGATTGGTATTATGGAAACAATGACATTGTCGTTGTATTCGGCCATCTCTTTATCATACCGGCCCTGGCTTTTCTTCCTGCCGGCTTTACAGTTCATGCGATCTCGGGCCTCGTCACATCCATACTCGTGCTGCACAGCGTCTGGCTGGCTGCCGGCCTGGCGCCGATCGGCAAGACACGGCGGACGCTGATAACCGCATCGGTAGCGGCGGGAATATCCGGAGTTCTGGCTGAAAATCTCTACGGACAGGCGTCATACGGCACGATCCTCTACATGTCGCTGTATTCGATATACTGCCTCGTCAGGCTGATGAGAGAGACGTCGACGAAGAACGTCGTCATGTGGAGCGTTTCGCTCTGTGCGCTGATTACGGCCGAGTTCTGGGGCAATCCTCAGCGCGCAATCGTTACCATAGGGATGCCGCTCATCGCCGCCGCGCTGTGGTCGACACACAGGCTGCATCCCGCAGGTGTTGGAAGAGCTTCCTTGGTGGGCGCGGCCGCTTCGATCGGCGCAGCGATAGGTGGCGGCACCATCCTCTATGGAGTGACCTTTGCGCATGTAAACAACGCCGCGCGCGACGCGTCCTCCGTCCAATGGCTGCCATACGAGACGATCGTCAGCAACCTCGTGGTCCTGGGCAAGGAGGTCCTGGCAGTTTTCGGCGGGTCTCCGCCCGGAGGCAGCGGGCTTCTGACCGTGGTCGGCCTCTACGGCGCGCTGCGATTGATTGTGGCAGTCCTGTTGGTGTCCTTGATCGTGCGGTCGGTGGCAGCATCGGCAAGGCCGGACGACGAGGTCAGGCCGCTCGCCATCTATGGATCGTTGGCGCTTCTGTCGGTTTGCCTTCTGCAAGTGGCAACGACCATCCCCAACCTTGCCGATCCGATCGGCAGTTCCCGCTACCTGGTACCGTCACTGGTCACGATGGCCATCGTTGCGTTGGCCACGCCTCTCGACATGCGACAGAGACCCATCGAGTTCCTCAGCGTAGCGGTCGTCCTTGCCGGATTGCTGACAAGTGCCTATCCGACGTTTGTCAGGTCGGATGCGTGGTCGCGTCTGAACCCGGAGCAGCAGAAAACACGTGCCGTCGATCTGTCGGACCTGGCGCGCTACCTCCAAGACAATGGGCTGGCCTATGGCTACGCCACCTATTGGAACGCCGGCACGCTCAGCGTGTTGTCCGACGAACATGTCCTGGTTCGGCAGATTGCCCTGGACAGCGCCCTGCCGAAGCCCATGCGCTTCCTGTCTGCTGACCGTTGGTACAATGCCGATACGTGGAAGGGCGAGACGTTTCTTCTGCTGACACAGGAGGAAGCAAACAAGATCGACTGGAAGCGGCTGGCGGCACTCGGCTTACCCGTTTCGCGGAAACTTCAAT
>NZ_JBFUGJ010000397.1:0-5062 GCF_056402975.1 Mesorhizobium sp. P3_A9
CTGCCTGCCCAGGTGACGTTAGCGGCGATTGCCTTCAACATGCGCCGATGGGCCGCCATCACAGGATAGGTGCGCCCGCAGTCCGGCCCCACGAGGCCGAACCGCCGCCCGAAACTCCAAACCAGACACAAGAACTCACGAATACGGGCGACATTCCCGCAATCCCGCTCTCATCCGCGCTCTGCTGCAATTACACAACAGGCCCGCAAGGGGGAGATCGGCGGCTTCGGCGGCCCGCCCATTCCTGCAATGCCGGAGAGTTAGCGAAAGTGGTTGTGAGCGTAATCTCCCTCCTTGCGGGGGAGATGTCCGGCAGGACAGAGGGGGGTGCTGTCCCGCCGGCGTCTAAGCAATCATCGCATCGACGGCCAGCGCGTTGCCAAGCGCATGGCCTGACGCCGTGTTGTCGAAAATGCCCCAGACCACGGCGCCCGAAGCGGCCGCTGCTTGCACCTGCCGGCCGATCCGGTCGAGGCTTTCGGTGTCGTAGTCCGAGTAATAGACGCGCGGCATTCCATGCCAGCGGAAATAGGCGAGGCCGGACCAGCCGCCTGGCACCGCCGCGGCCGGGACCGGAGCCGGGTCGGCGGCAACACGCGCGATCCGCCGGCCGGCCAGAAGCGCTTCCGCCTCTGCTTCGAACCAGCTGGGATGACGCGGCTCGCATGCCAGCCTGGCCTTTGTTCGCAGGCTCAGCATATCGAAGAAACCGCTCGCGACATCCGGCTCGAAGGGCAAGCTCGGTGGCAGCTGAATCAGAAGCACGCTCAGTTTTTCGCCGAGACCTTCGACCGACTGGAAAAAGGTGTCGGCAAGCGCATCGCAATCCACGAGACGATGCTCATGCGTCATCGCTTTCGGCGTCTTCACGGCAAAGCGGAAGTGCTCCGGTGCGGAGCCCGCCCAGCGTTCATAGGTCTCGCGGCGATGCGGTTTGTAGAAGGACGTGTCGATCTCAACGATCGGGAAACGCTGGGCATAGCGTTCGAGATGCGAGCCCGGCTGGGGCAAGTCTTCCTTGTATCGCGTCGGAATGCCCCAACCGGCCGTGCCTATGAAACATCCCTGCTTTTCCATGCATGGGATGTGGACCAGATGAGGTGCGGGTCAAGGCGGGACCCGCCGCCTAAGCCGCCGCCAGTCTCCCAGCCTCGACATAGGCCTGCAACCAGGCCAGCACCCGGCCCCAGCCCTCGGCATGTTCAGTCGCCGCTTCGCTCAGGCCGGCGAAACCGCCATGGCAGATGGTGAGGCGCGTGCCCCCGGCGATTGGCTCCAGCAGCCAGGCGACCGTGGTTTGCCGCCGGCCAAGCGTCGGGTGATCCCAGGCATAGGCCCGCGTCTGCACGATCCTGCGTGGCGCTTCGATCTCAAGGAATTCGCCGCTGGCCGGCAGGTCGCTGCCGTCAACTGTGCGGACAACAACAGTCCAGCGGCCGCCGACACGAAGATCGGCCGACCAGTCGGCCATCCGGTAGGTGTCGGCGGATCCCCACCATTGCTCGACTTCTTTCGTGACCAGCGCCGTGAAGACGCGTTCCGAAGGCGCTTCGATCTCGGCGGATGCCATGATCGTCTTGCCATTGGTCATGCTTCGTACCCTGGGAACGTGCATCATGGATGCCTCCAAAGATATTTGGTTCGGTATCGAAACGATCCTTTTATCCCTTTGACGGCGGGCGCTCGAACCCCTTGCCGGTCTCGAGCAGGCTTTTCAGGCTGGCCAGCACCAGCGGCCAGCCCTTGGCGACGTTGCCGATCAGCCTGTGCGGCCCGTCTGCTTCATGGGTGACGGCAAGCTTCATCAATTCGCCGTCCTGTTCGATGGCGAAGGTGCAGCGCGTGTAGCCGTCCTCCCTGATCTCCGGCATCCATTCATTGCGCCATTTGATGACCAGGCGTCGCGGCGGGTCGATCTCAAGGATCTCGCCGCTGTCGGCGACGCGGCCGTCTGGGAAGATCAGCTTCCAGCTGGCGCCCACCTTCCATTCGCTCTCCTGATAGGATGAGAGGAAGAACTGGCGGTTGAACTCCGGGTCGGTCAGCGCCTCCCAGAGCTTTTCGGCCGTGGTGCGGATGTAGGTCACGTAAACGAAGCTGTTGCTCATCAATCTTCCCTTTCGAGGCGTTTCTTCAGATTGCTCAATGCATCCAGCTGATGGCGCTCGAATTTGCCGATCCAGCGCTCGGCGATCTCGTTGATCGGAACCGGGTTGAGGTAGTGCTCCTTCTCCCGGCCCCGGCGGAGCGTGGAGACGAGGTTTGCTTCCTCCAGGATCGCCAAATGTTTGGTCACCGCCTGGCGCGTCATGGCCATCTCAGCGCACAGCGCGTTCAGCGTCTGCCCATTCCGGGCATGGAGGCTGTCCAGCAATTGCCGACGTGTCGGGTCGGCCAAGGCGCGAAAGACTGCATCCATGCTCATGGCTTCAATATGCAACCATTTGGTTGCATGTCAAGCGGACGGAGCGATCACGAAAAGTTGCCTGTTCGGAGGGCAAGGAGATCGGGGGAAAAAATCAGCCCTTCCGGGAGAACCAGAAGGCGTCGGCCATGCGTTTCATGCCGATGCGCTCGTAGAAGCCGACGGCGTCGGGCATGGAGATCAGGCTGATGGCAACCGACGGGCCGAGCTGCCGGCGTGCCTCGACCATCAGGCCCTTGCCGATGCCAAGCCCTTGCGCCGATTGGGAGACGGCGAGCTCGGAGATGTAGCAGACCCAGGAAAAGTCGGTCATCGCCCTGATGACGCCGATCAGCGGCTTGCCCTCGATGTCGAGGCGGGCGGTCAGCACCAGATTGGCGCCGGACAGCATCGCCTGCAGCCTGGCGGGATCATCGACAGGCCGTGTCTCGCCGAGGCCGGATTCCACCAGCACTTTGCGGAATTCGGCGATGCCGAGCGCCGGTTCGCTGTTGTAGAGGACGTGGGAGTTTTCAGCCATGCCGGTGAGAGTGCACCATCAGCCCGCGAATTCGAAGCCGCTTTCGCGGGGGTGCTCTTATGCCAGCGCGCACAAACAGTTGCCTTTTATTTGCCCGCGGCTTTGTGTAAACCGTGCCTCAGCAAACCCCCCCGAAACGAAAACACGGGCCAAAGCCATGGAAAAATTCAACAAGCTCACCGGCGTCGCCGCTCCGATGCCGATCGTCAATGTCGACACCGACATGATCATCCCGAAGGATTATCTCAAGACGATCAAGCGCACCGGGCTCGGCACCGGCCTGTTCGCCGARATGCGCTAYAASGACGAYGGYTCGGAAAAYCCKGATTTCGTGCTCAACAAGCCGGCTTACCGCAAGGCGCAGATCCTGGTCGCCGGCGACAATTTCGGCTGCGGCTCGTCGCGCGAGCACGCGCCGTGGGCGTTGCTCGATTTCGGCATCCGCTGCATCATCTCGACCTCGTTCGCGGACATCTTCTACAACAACTGCTTCAAGAACGGCGTGCTGCCGATCACCGTCAGCCCCGAGGATCTGGAGAAGCTGATGGATGACGCCTCGCGCGGCTCCAACGCCACTCTGTCGATCGACCTCGAAGCCAAGGAAATCCGTGGCCCCGATGGCGGCGTCGTCACCTTCGACCTCGACGACTTCAAGCGGCACTGCATGCTCAACGGCCTCGACGATATCGGCCTGACCATGGAGAAGGCCGGCGCCATAGCTTCGTTCGAGAAGAAGAACGCCGAACAGCGCCCCTGGGCCTGAGCGGCACCATCCGAGATACAGGCCCGGCCCTTTCAGGCCGGGTTCGCGGCGACTGAACGGGAGGGACAGTCATGGCACGTTCGCTTCTTGCCGGCGTTTGCGGGCTGGCGTGGCTTCTGATGCCGGTGGCTGGCGTGCATGCACAGACCGACCTGGTGCTCGTGCCGGCTGCCGATGCGTCCGGCAAGACCGCAGATGTGTCGAGCACCGCCAATGCGGCCCTGACCGACAATGACAACCAGGGGCCGATACCGTTCGAGGGCGGCCAGCTGACCATCACGCAGCCGGAGCAGGATGGCGAGAAGGTGCTCGCCTATGACGGCAAGCAGCTGGCCAGCAACTACGATGTCTTCTTCGACAAGATCGTGAAGGTCGGCGACGTCAACGTGGCGCTGGTCGATGTCGGCGACGGCGGCAACCAATGCGGCCCGGCGAAGGTGATCGTGTGGAAGCCGGAAGGCGGCGAGATCCAGGCCACGACGGTCGAACAGGACGAATGCGGCGCCCCGCCGGCGGCAATTTCCGACAGCGCCATCTATTTCGTGCCCTATCTGCTGCCGGGCGATGAGAAGCCGGCGCTGCAGTGGTCGCCGACGGGTGGGCTGACCACCTCCGGCAATCTGACCTATATGCCGGAACCCGGGACCGACTGGAAAGACATCGACCCGACGAAATACGACAACATCATCGACGCCTTCCACAATGAGGCAGTCTACAAGGAAGCCGAAAAACTGCTCGGCAAGGACATGCCCGACATGGCGACCAGCCTGCTGGTCGGCGGCGGCACGGAAAGGACCGCGTCGGGCGCCTTCTACGCCAGCGGCTGCGTGCCGCATGAYTGCGGCGGCAATGACGGYTTCATGGCGGTCGAYCCGGYTCAGCACRMGCTCTAYTTCKCSCGKCGCGGCGACAATGGCSAGCCGAATGCSTGGCCGSCGGTGGCGASMTGGCCGGCCGATGTSAARGARGCGCTSGACAAGGCGCTGGGTTCGGCGAATTAGAGCATTAGCGTTGCGCGGCGCCCCCTGCGCTTTCGTCATCCACGGGCGGAGCGACGCGCAGCGGAGCGCAGACCCGAGGATCCATGCCGCGACAGTCGTCGAAGGGTGCAACGGAGCAGAATTCTGCACCGCTGCAACGCCTTGAAGTCGCGGCATGGATCCTATGGTCTGCGCCGCGTCGCTCCGCTCCTTGCTTCGCCATAGGATTGTTTGAGAAGGATCGGGTAGTTTGGCGGCCGGGACTGCGGCCCATCACAGCCAGCAGTCCCGGCGGCAGGCGACCGCCCTTAGGACCGGGTAACACCCGACGTCATCATGGTCCCTGCCGTCTTTGTCCGCCATCGCTTGGAGAG
>NZ_JBFUGJ010000398.1:0-5048 GCF_056402975.1 Mesorhizobium sp. P3_A9
CATGCATTGAAATCCCGAGTTGAGGTGAAAAGCCTCTAACTGCCGCGACAGGCAGGACAGCGACACCGGCGCCAAGGCGCCCGAGCTTCCTGACCTGTTCCATTCATTTCCGCGCCGATCCCGCGATCGGTGCCCAGACGAAGGAACAAGACCATGCAAGTGATTCTTCTCGAACGCGTTTCCCGCCTCGGCCAGATGGGCGATACCGTCAAGGTCAAGGACGGSTTYGCCCGCAAYTTCCTGYTGCCGCAGGGCAAGGCGCTGCGCGCCAAYGAAGCCAACAAGAAGAAGTTCGAAGGCCAGCGCGCTCAGCTCGAAGCCCGCAACCTCGAGCGCAAGTCGGAAGCCACCCAGGTTTCTGAAAAGCTCGACGGCAAGAGCTTCATCGCGGTCCGTTCGGCCGGCGAGACCGGCCAGCTCTACGGTTCGGTGTCGACCCGCGACATCGCCGACCTGCTGACGGCCGAAGGTTTCTCGGTCAACCGCAACCAGATCCTGCTCAACCAGCCGATCAAGACCATCGGTGTCACCAATGTGGCGATCGCGCTGCATCCGGAAGTCGAGGTCACCATCAGCCTCAACATCGCGCGTACGGCCGACGAAGCCGAGCGCCAGGCCAAGGGCGAGACGCTGACCACCGCCGAAGCCATCTATGGCGACGACATCAACGACAATGCGCGGCCGGAGAACTTCTTCGACCCGAACACCGAGTTCGAAGGCGGCGAAGACAACGCCTGATCGCGGTACGACAAGCGAGGGAGCAGCGCTCCGATCACTTTGTCGTCATCCAGCCTTTCTGGACCAATGCCCGGGCCTCTCGCCCGGGCATTTTTGTACCAAATGGAACTTTTCGAACCCCTATATATTGTTGCAGAATTAAGGCAGCCAGTCTGACCGTGAGGGGACATTTGGTTATGAATATTCTGCTGAAGCGCGTTCTCGATCGCTTGGTGCGCACGGGCAATCTCAAGGTAACCGGGCCCAAAGGCGCCACCTTCGTCTTCGGCGACGGCAGCGGCGAGCCGGTGCACCTGCACATCAAGACCCGACATGCCGAACGCGCCATCACCTTCGATCCGATGCTGGCGGTGCCTGAATCGTACATGGACGGCGAACTCGACATTCTCGAAGGCGGCGTGCTCGGACTGATGCGCATTGCCTTCCAGAACATGGGCAGCGGCGGCATCGACGCGACCTGGTCGAAAGCCATCGAGGGCCTGCGCCACGCCTTCCGCCGCCTGCAGCAGATCAACACCGCCTCGCGTTCGCGCCGCAACGTGCAGCGCCACTACGATCTGTCGGGCGACCTCTACCGGCTCTTCCTCGATGAAGACATGCAGTACTCCTGCGCCTATTTCGAGCAGCCGGACATGACCCTGGACGAGGCGCAGGCGGCCAAGAAGCGCCATATCGCCGCCAAGCTCAGGCTGAAGGCCGGCCAGACCGTGCTCGACATCGGCTCCGGCTGGGGCGGGCTCGGCCTTTATCTCGCCAAGGCGTTCGACGTCGACGTGCAAGGCGTGACGCTGTCGACCGAACAGCATGGCGTCGCCACCGACCGGGCGCATGCGCAAGGCCTGGAAAACCACGTCCATTTCGAGCTGAAGGACTATCGCGAACTCAACGAACGCTTCGACCGCATCGTTTCGGTCGGCATGTTCGAACATGTCGGCGTGAACCACTTCAGGACCTTCTTCGACAAGGCGGCAACATTGCTGAAGCCCGATGGCGTCATGCTCCTGCATACGATCGGCCGCTCCGGCGTGCCGTGGGCGACCAGCGCCTTCATCCGCAAGTATATTTTCCCGGGTGGCTACATACCGGCCATGTCGGAGGTGCTGCCGGCGATCGAGAAGTCGGGCCTCGTGGTCACGGACGTCGAGATYCTGCGGCTCCAYTATGCCGATACGCTGAAGCACTGGAGCCAGCGCTTCGCCGCCAACCGCGACAAGGCCAAGGCCATCTACGACGAACGCTTCTGCCGCATGTGGGAATTCTATCTGGCCGCTTCGGAAGCCGCCTTCCGCTGGCAGGATCTGGTCATATTCCAGTTCCAGATCGCCAAGAAGAACGACACCCTGCCGATGACCCGCGACTATATGGCCAAATGCGAAAAGGCGCTGGAATTACGCGACATGGGCCGCCGCGAAGCGGCTCCCGTCGCGAAGCCCGCCAAGCCCGCCCGGCGCCGCAAGGTGGCGGAGTAGAAACGCCTATCGCCATTGGCGCTTGCCATTCCCGGCCCCTGCCCCGAAAAAGGCCTCGTGATCGTCGCGAGGCCTTTTTCATGACCTATCTCCTCTATGCCACCGCGGCCCTGGCCGAGATCGCCGGCTGTTTTTCGGTATGGGCATGGTGGCGGCTGGAAAGATCGCCGCTGTGGCTGGCTCCGGGCTTCGTCTCGCTGCTTCTATTCGCCTGGCTTCTGGCGCTGGTCGACACCAACGCGGCCGGTCGCGCTTATGCAGCCTATGGCGGCATCTACATCGTCGCCTCGCTGGCCTGGCTGTGGCTGGTGGAGGGCGTGCGGCCCGACCGCTGGGACCTTGGCGGTGCTGCGCTCTGCATAGCCGGCGCCTCGATCATCCTGCTCGCACCGCGAGGAGCCTAGCGTGGAACTGCCGGCCTCTCTTCGACAAGCTGTCGATCGTATCCTGGAAAAAGTACCGCTGCCGGAGCTGAAGCAGGCAGCGAAAACGCTCTCGGACCGCTACCGCGCCGAACTGCGCGACGGCCGTCTTCACATGGCACAGGACATGGCGGTCAAAGCCTATCTGGCGACGCGGCTGCCGGCGACCTATGCCGCGGTCCGCGCCAGCCTCGACACGCTGAGCGTGGCCCGGCCGGATTTCATGCCGAAAACCCTGCTCGATGTCRGCGCCGGTCCTGGTACGGTACTTTGGGCCACCAGCGAGCTCTGGCCTGATCTCGAACAGGCCGTTTTGCTGGAAGCGAGTGCAGCGGTGCGCAAGGTCGGCGAGACGCTTGCCGCCAATGCCATCACAACCCGAACCGTCTGGCAGGCCGGCGACGTCACAACAGACCTTGCCGGCCTTCAGCCGGCAGACCTCGTCACATGCGCCTATGTGCTGGACGAGATCGTGCCGGCATCGCTGCCCAAGATGGTCGACCGGCTATGGCAGCTGACGACAGACATATTGCTGATCATCGAGCCGGGCACGCCGGCCGGCTGGCAGCGGATTCTGGCGGTGCGCGCGCAGTTGATCGCGGCCGGTGCGCATCTGCTGGCGCCTTGTCCGCATGAGGCGCCCTGCCCGATCAACCCTCCCGACTGGTGCCATTTTTCGCGCCGCGTCGCCCGCTCCCGCCTGCACCGGCTGGCCAAGGATGCGGAGGTGCCTTGGGAAGACGAGAAATTCATCTATGTCGCCGCTTCGCGCCAGCCGGCCGCGTCTCGCCTTGCGCGGGTTATCGCACCGCCGAAATCCGGTTCCGGTAAGGTGTCACTCAAGCTCTGCGAACCGGACGGCAGCGCCGGCGAACAACTGTTCACCAARCGYGACGGYSAKCTGTTCAAGGCKGCGCGGCGCCTGGACTGGGGCGATACGCTGGACGGGACAAGCACGTGACCGTCAAAATTGTTCTTGCTCTGTTCCAGCGACTCGGTTAGGGATTTGCGCTTCTCCGAGTCAACCGGAATCGGGACACAGGAACACTGTCCTGTGGACGGTTCGCCGTTCCTGTGAACAACGGGCATCAAGACCGGTTGGTCGTGTGGTGATGCAGAAAGGTCAGCACGCTTTCGTCTCGTTCTGATATCGAAAGGCCGGGATCGAAATCGGGGACATCATGGCAGAGGCAGCGCGAAAATTCGGCGTGGCGGAGCAGCAACCGCTTTATCGYGAGGCRCYGAACAACATCGAGGCCGAGCAGGCGCTGCTCGGCGCCATCCTCGTCAACAACGATGCCTTCTATCGTGTCTCCGACTTCCTGAAGCCAGGCCATTTCCACGAACCCCTGCATCGCAAGATCTTCGAAATCGCGGCCGAGCTCATCCGCATGGGCAAGGTGGCGACGCCGATCACGCTGAAGACCTTCCTGCCGGCCGACGAAAAGGTCGGCGACATGACGGTGGCGCAATATATCGTACGGCTGGCGGTGGAAGCCGTCACCGTCGTCAACGCCACCGACTATGGCCGCGCCATCTATGACCTGGCGACGCGACGCGCGCTGATCACCGTCGGCGAGGACATGGTCAACATCGCCTATGACGCGCCGGTCGACATGTCGCCTTCCGAGCAGATCGAGGACGCCGAGCGCCGGCTGTTCGAACTCGCCGAAACCGGACGCTACGATGGCGGCTTCGAAAGCTTCACCGACGCGGTCAAGACCGCGGTCGACATGGCCAACGCCGCCTATATGCGCGACGGCCACCTGTCGGGCCTTGCCACCGGCATGCGCGATCTCGACCGCCGCATGGGCGGCCTGCAGTCGTCCGATCTGATCATCATCGCTGGCCGTCCAGGCATGGGCAAGACATCGCTTGCCACCAACATCGCCTTCAACATTGCAGAGATGTATGAGCCGGCGCAGCAGGCCGATGGCTCGTTCAAGGCGGCCAATGGTGGTGTCGTCGGCTTCTTCTCGCTCGAAATGTCGTCGGAACAGCTCGCCACCCGTATCATTTCCGAACAGACAGAAATTTCGTCCTCGAAGATTCGCCGCGGCGAAATCACCGAAATGGACTTCGAAAAGCTGGTCGCCTGTTCGCAAACCATGCAAAAGATCCCACTGTTCATTGACCAGACCGGCGGTATTTCCATTGCGCAGCTGTCTGCCCGCGCGCGTCGCCTGAAGCGCCAGCGCGGCCTCGACCTGATCGTCATCGACTATATCCAGCTGATGCAGGGCTCATCCGCCAAGTCTTCGCAGAACCRCGTGCAGGAAATCACCGAGATCACCACGGGCCTGAAGGCGCTGGCCAAGGAACTGGCCGTGCCGATCATCGCGCTGTCGCAGCTGTCGCGTCAGGTCGAAAGCCGCGAGGACAAACGCCCGCAGCTCTCCGACTTGCGTGAATCCGGCTC
>NZ_JBFUGJ010000399.1:0-5040 GCF_056402975.1 Mesorhizobium sp. P3_A9
CGACTACGCCATGATGGTCGAGGACACCCATGTCGATACCAAGGTGATCGAATACCGGCGGCGTGGACCCGACACTTTCATCACCGGCAAGGGCCAGGGCGAACTCATCGCGGTGGCTCTCACCGATAAGATGGCCGACGGCCTGTCGATGGTCTATTCCTACTTCAATCCCGAATTCGAGGAGCGTTCGCTCGGTACGTTCATGATCCTCGACCACATCGCCCGCGCCAGGGCGATGGGCCTGCCCCATGTCTACCTCGGCTACTGGGTCAACGGCTCGCGCAAGATGAATTATAAGATGCGCTTCATGCCGCAGGAGCATCTCGGCCCCAAGGGCTGGGAGCGCTACACCAACGAAGCGGTTTCACGCTGAGTTTTTCCACGATCCGCGCTTAAACTGTTTCAAGGCAGGGGATGCTGGTCTTTCAGCCGGTTGGCTGGAGAGAGTGCGCCATAGCATCGGCCAACCGTCGGCCTGCATTTCATTGCGAAAGTTCCTGCATGTCCTCTCACCATGATCACCAGAAGGGTCTCTTGATAACCGCCATCGGCGGACTGACGCTGACTGTCGACATACCGTTGATCCGCCTCGCCGACGGTGGCGCATGGACGATCATGCTGCTGCGCACCGGCACCACATTCGTCGCGGCGATGATCATTTGGTCGGTCTGGCGGGCGCTCAGCCGCAACGCCCCGCCGCTCATCCCCGGCTGGTCCGGCCTGATCGTCGCGATCTGCTATGGGCTGACAGGGATCACCTTCGTGACCGCCGTCTATCACACCTCGACCGCCGACCTGGTGTTCATCCTGGCCTTCAACACCGTGTTCGCGGGCTTGCTGTCCTGGCTATTCCTCAGGGAAAGGCCGCAGCTGGTGACGATTATCGCCATGTCGATCATGATCCTCGGCGTGCTGGTCATCGTCGGCGGGTCGGTCGGCACCGGCAAGCTGTTCGGCGACTTCATGGCGCTTTGCTCTGCCTTCTTCGTAGCCGTGGCCATCACCATCTCGCGCGCGAGCGGCAAGGACATGGGCTTCACTTCGCTGGTCGGCGTCATTCTGCCGCTCGCGGTTGCAGCCTTCATGGTGTCATCAGGCGAAGGCTTTCASGTGAACGCGCCSTGGTGGATCATCTTCAACGGCGCCGTCATCATGCCGATYTCGTTCTTCTGCCTCGCCRMCGGSCCGAAATACATTTCSGGGCCGGAAGTGGCGATGTTCTAYCTGCTCGAAACCGTGCTGGCGCCGGTCTGGGTRTGGRYGATCTTTGCCGARRCGCCRWCSCGCAACAGCCTGATCGGCGGYGCGATCCTGATCGTCACGCTGGTCGCTCATTCGCTCTGGCAGCTGCATGACGGGCGCAAGCGCCGGCCCGATCTCGCGGTGCACCATCCGGTCTAGAACGGTTCACCGTTTCAAGGAAACGGCGAGCCGCTCTAGAAAACCGCTTCACACTCTTCCTGGAATTGCTTCAGAACAAGCTTTCGGAATCAGGCGCTGGCTTTCTTCGCCGCGCCAGTTTCCGGCAGGATCTCGATCTGCGGACCGGCTTCGATTTCGGCAGCCGAGCCGGTGGCCATCTCGTCGACCAGTTCCACCTCGCGCAGCCATTCGCGCCAGATAGCGACGAGCAGCGCCATCAGCACCGGGCCGATGAACAGACCGAGAAAACCCATGGTCTTGACGCCGCCGATCAGGCCGAAAAAGGTCGGCAGGAARGGCAGCTTTATCGGCCCGCCGACCAGTTTCGGGCGCARYGTCTTGTCGACGATGAACAGYTCGACCGCTCCCCAWAGGAACAGCGCCAGSCCGGTCATGGGCGAGCCGCTGGCGGCGAGGTAGATCGAGACAAGGGTGAAGGACAGGGGCGCGCCGCCGGGAATGAGCGCCATGACGCCGGTCAGGGCGCCGAGCGTCACCGGCGACGGCACGCCGGCCAGCCAGTAGGCAATGCCCAGTACCAGCCCCTCGCCGATGGCGATGACGGTCATGCCGGTCACCGTCGAGGAAATCGTCGCCGGCACGACGCGCGAAATCCGCTCCCATCTCGTCGGCAGGATGCGCTCGCCGAGGCGGTCGACCTGGCCGGCAAAATGCTCGCCATCGCGATAGGCGAAGAACAGCGCGATCATCATGAACAGCAGCGTCAGAAGCAGCCCGAAAGCACTGCCACCGGCGGCGAGCACGCCGCGATAGATGCTGCCGATGTTGGCGCCGCTGACCAACTGGATCAGTTCCCCGATGCCGCCGGGGTGGCCGATATTGGTCGTCCACTGATCGTTCAGCCACTCGCCCACGACAGGCAGCGTGGCGATCCAGTGCGGCGTGGTGGCACCATGCCGATTGGTCTCGATCGCCCAGCCGACCCATTCGCGCACCTCGTTGATGGCATAGGTGCCGGCGAGTGCGATCGGGATGACGAGGAAGGCCAGGATGAACAGGATGGCAAAGGTCGCGGCGATGGTGCGGTTGCCGCCGACGGCAACAAGCAGACGCCGGTAGAGCGGCCAGCTGGCAAAGGCGATGACGAGCGCGGCCAGCACCGGGAACAGGAAGCCATGGAAGAAATAGACGCCGGCGGCGACGATCAGCACCAGCAGCCAGCGCGCCGCCGACAGCGGCGGAATGACAGCTGAGCGCAGCGGCGTCGACAGGCCGAACAGGCGCTGGTGACGCTCCGGTTTCTGGATTTTGGATTCCTTCAAACGCCCGTGTCTCCCAAACGCCCCTCCCCGTTATGCACTGATATAGTGCAGCAATCGTGACGATACTCCAACTGGTTGGATATCTCCCCCCTCGAGGGGAAATGGCCGGCAGGCCAGAGGGGGTCGCCTCGCGTAAAGCGCTAGCCTTCTTCTGTTTGAAGTAGGAGGTCGCGTCCGGTCGAACCGACCCCCTCTGTCGCCTTTGGCGGCATCTCCCCCTCGAGGGGGGAGAGCAAGCCGCTACCCGAACTTCCCAGTCCTCGGGAAACCCTTCGGCACCATTCGCCCTGCCGAGGCCCGGGCGCCGATCCATTCGGCCAGTTCCTCGCGCGACCTCGTAAAGGTGCGGTCGGCCGAATCCTGCCAGGACAGGCCGGTTTCCAAGGTGAACGGCTTGAGATCGAGCAGGCCGCCATCCTTGTATTTCTGCAGCCGCACACCCTTGCCGCGGCCCATCTCGGGAATTTCGGAGAGCGCGAASACCAGCATTTTGCGGTTCTCGCCGACGATGGCSAGGTGATCGCCACTGACCGGGATGCAGCGTTTGGCTTCGTCCGGCGCCTTGACGTTCATCACCTGCTTGCCCTTGCGGGTGTTGGCGACAACCTCTTCCTCCGGCACGATGAAGCCGTTTGCGTCATAGGAGGCCAGGAGCAGCTTGCGCTTGGGATCGTGGACGAAGGCGGTGACGATGTCCTGGTCATTGTCCATGTCGACGATGATGCGGATCGGCTCGCCATGGCCACGCCCACCCGGCAGCCGGTCGGCGCCAATGGTGTAGAACTTGCCGCCGGTGGTGAAGACCAGCACCTTGTCGGTCGTCTGGGCATGGAAGGCGAGCTTGAGGCTGTCGCCTTCCTTGAAGGTCAGCGTCGACAGATCGGCCAGATGGCCCTTCATCGCCCGCAGCCAGCCCTTTTCCGAAACGACGACAGTCACCGGCTCGCGCTCGATCATGGCGTGGGCGATGTCTGTCAAATCGTGCTCGGGCGCGTCGGCGAACTGGGTGCGGCGCTTGCCGAGTTCGGTCTCGGGGCCGAACTTGTCGCGGATGCTGGTGACTTCCCACTTGATCGTCGCCCATTGCTTGGCATCGGATGCCAGCAGCGCCTCGATCTGCTTCTTCTCSGTGGTGAGGCCRTCGAAYTCCTTGCGGATCTCGAAYTCTTCCAGCTTGCGCAAAGCGCGCAGCCGCATGTTGAGGATGGCTTCGGCCTGGGTRTCGGTGAGCGACCAGCGSGCCATCATCACCTGCTTGGGCTCRTCCTCCTCRCGGATGATCCTGATCACCTCGTCGATGTTGAGRTAGGCGATCAGGTAGCCGGCSAGGATCTCSAGSCGYCTTTCGATCTCGCCCAGGCGATGTTTCGAGCGGCGGATCAGGACSTCGCGGCGGTGGTCSAGCCATTCCTGCAGCACGCCCTTCAGCGACAGCACGTTGGGCACCTTGCCGCGCGACAGCACATTCATGTTGAGCGGGAAACGGCTTTCAAGCTCGGTCAGCTTGAACAGCGATTCCATCAAGATGCCGGGATCGACAGAGCGGCTCTTGGGCACCAGCACGACGCGGACGTCCTCGGCGCTTTCGTCCCTGATGTCCTCGAGCAGCGGTAGTTTGCGCGCCATCAACAGCTCGGCGATCTTCTCGATCAGCCGCGCCTTCTGCACGCCATAGGGAATTTCGGTGACGACGATGCTCCAGGTGCCCCTGCCCTGGTCCTCCTGCATCCACTTCGAGCGCACGCGAAAACCGCCGCGACCGGTCTCATAGGCTTCAAGAATGGAGGCGCGGCTGTCGACGATGATGCCGCCAGTCGGGAAATCCGGACCCTGGACGAAATCCATCAACTTGGCCACCGGTGCGTCCCGATRCTCGATCAGATGCAGTGCCGCGTCGCAAAGTTCGGCCGCGTTGTGCGGCGGGATCGAAGTCGCCATGCCGACCGCGATGCCGGACGAACCGTTTGCAAGCAGGTTCGGGAAGGCGCCGGGGAGCACCACCGGCTCCTCGTCCTCTTCATTGTAGGTCGGCCGGTAGTCGACGGCGTCCTCGGTGATGCCGGCAAGCAGTTCGGTCGCCACGTCGGTCATGCGCGCTTCGGTGTAGCGCATGGCGGCGGCGTTATCGCCGTCGATGTTGCCGAAATTGCCCTGCCCGTCGACCAGCGGATAGCGCATCGAGAAATCCTGCGCCAACCGCACCAGCGCGTCATAGATCGACTGGTCGCCATGCGGATGGAACTTGCCCATCACCTCGCCGACGATACGGGCGCATTTGGCGAAACCCTGGTCGGGATTGAGGCGCAGCAGGCGCATGGCGTGCATGATGCGGCGG
>NZ_JBFUGJ010000400.1:0-5030 GCF_056402975.1 Mesorhizobium sp. P3_A9
CGGCAGGACAGAGAGGGGCGCCGTAGAACTCGACACCGAGGCGTTATCTCAACGGCGACCGCTCAATCCTCGAACGAACTCGAGGCGGCATAGATCGCCGCCAGCGTCTCGATGCCGGCCTGGTCGGCCTTGTCGAAACGGCCGGGCAGCGGGCTGTCGAGATCGAGCACACCGAAGACACCTTCATCGTCTTCCAGAAGCACGACCAGTTCCGAGCGCGAATCGGCATCGCAGGCGATGTGGCCGGGGAAATCGTGCACGTCCTTGATCAGCATCGAAGTGCCGAGCTCGACCGCCGTCCCGCAGACGCCCTTGCCGACCGCGATGCGCACGCAGGCCGGCTTGCCCTGGAAGGGTCCCAGCACCAGTTCCTCGTCCGAGGCCAGGAAATAGAAGCCGGCCCAGTTGAGGTCGGGCACCATCTGGAAGATCAGCGCCGCGGTGTTGGCGGCGTTGGCGATCGAGTCGCCCTCGCCTTCGAGCAGCGCCTTCAATTGAGTGGCGAGGTCGCGGTAGAACGCGGCCTTGTCTGACGTGTCGATGGCCTTGGCCGCAAACATGGCTTGTCTCCGTGTTCAGAATCGCGGTTGCGTTTCAGCAAGCTCTCTGCACCAAACGACCACCGCACGATACTAGCTTGAATGCCAGTCGCCGCGAAAGTCGGAAGAAGATGCCCTGTCCGACACTCGGCAGCACGGCATCGAACCGTGCTGCCTTGATCAAGAAAGGAAGGCCATCAGCCGGCGGCTTTGTACGCGCCGGCAGCCTTGTTGGCGGCCGCGAGCACTGCCTTCATGTCGAGTTCTTCCAGTACAACCATCTCGGTCAGCGAGCCGCTCGCTCGCACCGCAAGGGACATGCCAATCCCCGCTGACTGGTCCGGCACCTCGCCATTGACAACGACGTCATAGATGCCGCGCGTGAACATCACGCTGGTCATCTTGCCGCCAACGCTTTCAAAAAGCGCCTTGACCGCAGCCTGCCTGTCCGAGCCTTGCATCAATCCTTTGGCTGCATGAGGCGCATAGTTTGCCAAGATAGTCACTTTCATGGGTATTTCCTCCAAATGTCATTGTCTCGTGCTGCTCCATAATTCGAGCGGCACGGAGTGATTTATTTTTCGGAACAATTGCAGGCGCCCTGGGACGCGTTGGCGACCAAGGGCGCGCTGCGGGCTAAATATGCGCTGAAGCTAATATAATGACAATACCGGACACACCGTCCGCTTCTCGCGATCGGAAGGGACAGCTCGCTATTGCTATTTGAGAGGCAGAAAGAGTTCAACGACCACTTCGTGCAGCGGCCCTTCCGCGACGAGGGACAGGTGTCGTTGGCAATAGACCGGAAAGTCGCGCACTTCCTCGCCGCTGGCCGGAAGCCATTCACGATAGAGGTAAAGTGCTGCCGGCTCGAGATTGTTGGTGTTGCCGGGGTAGCGCAGCACCGCGCAGCGTCCGCCGGGAATGACGCCAGCCTTCATCTGCCCGTCATTCGAATCTATCGGCTGATCGGTGCCGACGCAAATGTCCATGCTGTAGTCGGCCGCGATCGCAGGCTCCCGCTCAGAACGGAAGATGTTGAAGGTCGGGCTTGTCTCGGGCGACAGACCGTGGGCTTTGCGCCAGACGATGAACCGCTGGATGGTGTCCTGGAGCGTCGCCCGATCGCCGCGATGCTCCATAACAGCCACCGGTGTGGGCGGCACATCGCGGATCATCACGTCGTCGGGTTCGAAGATTATCTGCATGAGCGTGTTCCTTGCTTTGTCGAAAGGCCCGAAGGCCATGAGCCACGCTCCCCAGTCGGGAGATTTCCGGAACGACGAAGGCGATTGTCCGAACCGTTGCCGGAAGGCGCGGGCGAAGGCATCCGGGGCGTCGTAACCGGCATCCATCGCAATATCGGTGACGCTTTCGGCGTCGCTTCCGGCAAGCCTGTACGAAGCGCGCTTCAAGCGGGCAAGCTGGACGTAGCGGTGCACGGACACCCCGAAGGTTGACGTGAACTGCCGGTGGAAATGGTATTTCGAGAACGCCGCGACGCCGCTCAACGCTTCCAGATCCAGATCGTCATCCAGATGCTGGTCTATGTGGTCCAGCACCCGCCGCATCCGGGCATGGTAGTTTTCAAGTGCCGCCTTCAACGTCCCGTCCTCCGTGGCGACCCAGTTAGGCGCTGCCAGACATGACACGCTCGACCGATCTTGCGGTTTGACGTGGGATCAACCGGTGCTCGCCAGCGGCCTCTTGCAGGTGCCGGATGTCCGTGATCCTACCGGCTTCCCACCACATCGCGCAGCGGCGGGCGGCCGTAGAGCCGGCTGTATTCGCGGCTGAACTGCGACGGGCTCTGATAGCCGACGCTGTAGCCGGCCGAGCCGACATCCAGGCGCTCGGTCAACATCAACCGCCGCGCTTCGTAGAGGCGCAGTTGCTTCTGGTACTGCATCGGCGTCATTGCCGTCACCGCCTTGAAGTGATGATGCAGCGAGGACGCGCTCATGCCGACATGCTGTGCCAGTTCCTCGATACGCAATGGCCGCGTGAAATTCAGCCGCAGCCATGCGATCGCCTGGGCGACCCGGTTGGTCGGTGTTTCCAGCATGGCGATCTGCAGCAGTGCGGGACCGAACGGACCGGTCGCCACGCGATAAAGGATTTCCTGCTCGATCAATGGTGCCATGGCGGGAATATCCCGTGGCCGGTCCAGCAGGCGCAGCAGCCGCACGACAGCATCGAGCAAGTCAGGCGGCGCCTTGTTGACCGCCACCGCGCGCATGTCGTGCGGGGCGGCCGGCGCCATGCCGATGCGGCCGAACAGGTCCTTCAGCCGCTCCGGCTCGATCCTGAGACCAAGCCCAAGGTTCGGCACCTGCGGGCTCGCCTCCGTCACCCGCGACACGACCGGCAGGTCGAGCGACACGACCAGATAATCGCCAACGCCATAGGTATGGAGTTCCGACCCGAGTGCCAGGCTTTTGGCACCCTGCACGACCAGCGCGAAGCACGGCCATTGCGCGGTGTAGACGCTTTTGTCGGCCGAGGAACGCCGGCTGAAGAACAAGGTGTCGATCGCCGTCGCGCACTCTTCGTCCTCACCCGTGAAGCGGGCGATGATCGACGCCATCTCGCCATAAGGGCCGTGTGCAGTCGTCAAATGGCACCTGAAGTCTTCGAAATCATCATGACGTCGATCATATCCGATCCTGCAATCCCGGCCAGCGGCGACAGCGGATCTTTGCAGGATCATGCATGAATCTTGCAGGATCGCGATAACGCCCGGCGACCGCCCGTCGCATAACGCCACCATCGGGAGCTTGCCTCCCAACCAACAGGCGGAGCCTCTCATGACAAGTTCACCCGGCAAGGTCGTGCTGATCACCGGCGCCTCGAGCGGCATCGGCGCAGCCACGGCCCGCCACCTCGCGGCAAGCGGCCACAGCATCGTGCTCGGCGCCCGGCGCACCGACCGCATCACGGCGATAGCGCAAGACATCGAATTGGCCGGCGGCCAGGCATTTTCCCGAGAACTCGATGTCACCGACCTCGACAGCGTCAAGGCCTTCGTCGCCGCCGCTCATGAGCGCCATGGCCGGGTCGACGTCCTGGTCAACAATGCCGGCGTGATGCCGCTGTCGTTCATGGCGGAACTCCGCGTCGATGACTGGAACCGCATGATCGATGTCAATCTGCGTGGCGTGCTCAACGGCATCGCCGCCGTGCTGCCGGTCATGACTGAACAGAAATCCGGCCACATCGTCAACGTCGCCTCGGTCTCGGGCCACCGGGTCGACCCCACCGCCGCCGTCTACAGCGCCACCAAATTCGCCGTCAGGGCGCTGTCGGAAGGGCTGCGCCAGGAAAGCCGGGACCTGCGGGTAACGGTGGTCAGCCCTGGCCTCACCCGCACCGAGCTGTTCGACGGCATCGCCAACCCGCAGGTCGAGGCCGGCGCCCGTGCCATGCTGGATGTTGCCTCCATCCCGCCCGGTGCGATTGCCGAAGCGATCGGCTTTGCCATCGGCCAGCCTGATGGCGTCGACGTCAACGAACTGGTCGTGCGCCCGACGGCGCAAGGCTGAGCACCAACGGAGAGATGACATGACCGAAGCGATCGAAGTGACGACCTTCCGGCTGAACGGCCAGATCTGCGCCGAGTTCATTGCCGCCAACGCCGATATCGACGCCTGGCTGAAACGTCAGCCGGGTTTCCTGTCGCGCCGCATCGCCGAGCGCGACGACGGCACCATTGTCGACGTGCTGATCTGGGGGTCAGCCGAGGCGGGCCGCAAGGCGGCAGGCGGCGTTATGACCGAGATGGGCCACTCGCCGGTGCACGCCATGATCGACCAGCGAACCGTGGACTGGACCGTGGCGCCGGTTCGCCACACTATCGCCTGACGGAGGATCGAGATGGACATTCACGCACATCATCGCTGCGGTTGGGCCGAAGGCGACCCGCTGATGCGCGCCTATCACGACGAGGAATGGGGCGTTCCGCAGCATGACGCCCGCATGCTGTGGGAAATGCTGATGCTGGAAGGGTTTCAGGCCGGCCTCGCCTGGATCATCGTGCTCAGGAAGCGCGACGCCTTTCGCGCCGGCTTCGCCGGTTTCGATCCAAAGAAAGTCGCGCGCTTCGGCCCGGCCGATATCGAGCGGCTGATGGCCGATCCCGGCATCGTGCGCGCCCGCGCCAAGATCGAAGCGACGATCCGCGGCGCGCAGATCTTCTGCGAGATGGCGGAGCGCGGCGAGAGTTTCGCCGACTTCTGCTGGTCCTTCACCGATGGCAAGGTGGTGGAAAACGACGGCCACGGCTTCATCGCCTCATCGCCACTCTCCGAACGGATTTCCAAGGAGATGAAACGGCGCGGCTTCAAATTCGTCGGCCCGACCATCGTCTACGCCTGGATGCAGGCCGTCGGCATCGTCAACGACCACGCCACCGGTTGTTTCAGGCGATCGCAAGTCCAGCTTTGATCCGGTGTCGGTGCCTTACATCGGGCGTTTGGGCTCGCTCTTTGGTGG
>NZ_JBFUGJ010000401.1:0-5014 GCF_056402975.1 Mesorhizobium sp. P3_A9
CTTCAGCTGATCCAGCTGCCAACAGGTACGCGGACCGATATTGTCCTTCGTCAGCAGCGTGAGCGGCGTGTAGTAGGAGGTCTTGCCCTCCCCGGCCTTGGCCGGCGATAGCAGCGACTGCACGATCTGCTGGTTGATCGCGTTGCCCTGGAGTGGGACATCGTAGCTGACGATCAGGTCGAGCAGGCCCTTTTTGATGTTGTCGCAACCGATCTGGTTGCCGCCGCCGGAGGTGACGACATAGACGTCGTCGGCCTTTCCGGCCGCCTGGATCGCGGCGCCGGCGCCGACATCCTGGTTGTCCCAGTTTCCGACGACGCCACAAAGGTCGGGATGCTGCTGCAACACCGTCTCCATGATCGCGCGTGCTTTCGCGGGGTCGTACTGCGCGGCCTGTTCGGAAACGATCTTAATCGACGGATCCTTGGCGAAGGTTTGCTTATAGGCATAAAGCTCATAAAGGTCGGAGGCAGCGGTAGGCTGGCCACGGATGATGGCGATCTTGCCCGACTTGCCTGAACCGGCCCCGCACTGTTTCACCAACGCATCTGCCTCGATGTAGCCCACCCGCGACCAGTCGGCGCCGACATAGGCGTCGGTCGGAACAACGGATTCGAGATTGAGCTGGACCACCTTGATGCCGGCATCCATGGCACGCTTCAACAAGCGTGCGTAGGATTGCACATCGGGATTGTGCGCGATGATGAGGTCCGGTTTCTCGGCGATCAGCGCGGTCAGGGCCCGCGTACCCGCATCCGTGCTCCAGTTCGGATCGCGGATTTCAAGCGTATAGCCGAGATCGGCCGCCTGCTTGCGCATGATCGCGGCCCATCCCTCCGTGAGGTCGAAACCCATCGCCRGGGGGATGAAGACAACGCGCTTTCCCTTCAGCCCGTCGTAGAATGGATTGCGCGACGGGTTATCCAACCCGTCATCGGCATGCGTGGTGCCCACCAGCCCGAGGGCCATCAGCCCTGCGGCCAGAATCGTGCGAATTTTCATGGTTTCCTCCCGTTTAAAACAAGATATCGTTCAGATGTCCCCTTGGCTTTGTTGCGAGGTCTGCTCGTCCCTGGGGTTGATTAAGCTGTCCACCATGATCGCCAGCAATAGGATCAAGCTCTTGATCAGGTTTTGTGTGGTGTAGGTGATGTCGAGAATGGTCATGCCGTTGAGCAACACGCCGACCAGCAGCGTTCCCACCAGCACGTTGCGCACACCGCCACGACCGCCGCTCAGGCTTATACCGCCCAGCACCACGACGAGCAGTACATCGTAGATCATGGTGGAGTTGTAGACACGCGTGCTCATGCCGGACACAGCCGCCGCCATGACGATGCCAGCAAGGAAGGCGATCAGCGAACTCACGACATATTGCACCACGATCAGCGGCCGCAGCGGCAAACCAGTGATGCGGGCCGCCTGCGGATTGTCCCCTGCCGCATAGACGAACCGGCCGAATCGGGTGCGCAGCAGCAGCAAGGCAATCAGCGCGGCAAGTACGGCGAAAGCGGCGATCGGCATCGGCAGGCCGAACAACAAACCACGTCCGAGAAAGTCGAACCATTCGACGCCGGTCGGGGAGTTCTGCACGTCGATCTCAAACAGGAAGGCGCGTCCTGATCCGTAGATCACCAGCCCCATGGCCAGGGTCGTGAAGATCGCCGGGATGTCCGCATAGGCAATCAGGATGCCGCTCGCCAGACCGATGGCAATGGCGAGCAGGAAGCCGTAGGCAACGGCGGTATCGAACGGCGTGCCGGACTGCGCCAGGGACAGAACCCAAGACAGGGAGACCACCATCGTGGCGACCATTGCGAGGTCTATTCCCCGGCCGATCACCACCAGCCCCATGCCGAGCCCGAGGATGCCCAGGATCGAGACGCTGCGCACCAGCGCTATGAGGTTACMGGCGGTCAGGAAATTGTTGAGTGAGACCGCGAAGACGGCGAACATCGCAACGGCCAGTGCGAACACCACGCCCTCTTGCGACAATCGCACCTTCCCCATTCCGGACCTCCCAGACCGGCCGATGCCGATCCGCGGATGCGAACCTGTGCGATCGGCATCAAGCTGGAACAACATCCCTTTTTTGGAGGAGCCGAGACAGACCCGTCGATGGAATATCAGTTATGCTGGCCCGCCGCTCTATCGCGTCCGCGGCCCAAGCGGTGCCAATCCCGTGTGGTTGGTCCGCAGCCCAGCCGCCGTCGATGATCATCGCGTCCCCGATCATCGAGGAAGAACACACCTAGGTTGCCTGATGGAACTATTTGGCCATGCACTGCATTGGTGGTCGGTTTCAACGGAGGGTTTGCCATGTCCATCATCGACAGCATCACTGGAATTTTCTCCTCGAAGGACAAGCCCAAGAAGGCCACCGTCAAGAGGGCGGCGTCTGCCAAGGCTGCTCCTGAGAAAGCCGCTGCGAAAAAGGCGGCTCCGGCTAAGTCGACAACGACCAAGAGTACCGGTGCCGCACCAGCGATGGCAGCCCATTCCAAGGACGCCGCGAGCATTGGCAAGTCTGGCCAGCCTAAGGCTGCCAGCTCAAAGAAATCGACTCGCTGAACCAAGAGGGGAAATCCCGCTTCGGCGGGGTTTTTGTGGCCTAAACCATAGCCATATGTGCAAGCCATTATCGACGGTCGTCCTACAGGACACTGGATCCCAAGTCGCTGCGTCCTTCTCGCGGAGAGCGTTGCCGAGGCACCTTGTTTGGCTCACCGCGCACGTTCCTGGCAAAAGGCTACGTCGATCGTAGCATCAGGGAACGGAGTGGCCCGCGGCGCGTCGAACTGTCCTCGAAGGCCGCAGAGGTGACACTGCTTTCCAACCGACCAACAGTCAGGGCCTTGCGGACGCGCCTACTGGTGTGGCCGGGTCTCAGGATGTTTTCCTGTGTGAAGGCTGACAGTAGGGATTGCCGATTGCACGAGCGGGTCCATAGTGACGGTGGATGGGGGCGCAGTATGTTGATCTCGTTTTACTCGAGCAATCGTTGGCCGATACCGGTGGTTTGAATCGCCCGTTCTCTGATCGCGTGACCGACATTGCGCAGAAGACGGCTGGCTCCGTGCTGTTCGATGTTCGCGTCTACGACAATCCTGGCATTCAACGGATCGCGGCAATCGGCTACGGGGTGGACGGCATCGTCGCGATCGTTATGGCCAGAGATGGAGGACTTGCTTCAGTGCCAGTCGCTGAGGGCAGCTGCGTTCTGATCGCGGAACTTACCGCCTGGTACGCGCTGCCCATGGCCGAACAGATAAACACCAGTTACCTCGAGGCGGGGACCAAGCTGCTTGCCGAGATCGCCAAGGCTGGCCGCGTCTAGGGAACGATGGTCCCGTCCAGTCCAGCCATGACTGCGGACCCGGCACACACAATCGTGTTGGGGTGGCGGGCCGTATCGTTCCGCTAAGCCAAACATTTCACTCGATCGCGACGGCTGCTGCGCAGACTGGCTCTGTCACCGACATAGCCCTGAGCCGCGCTTTCAAGGCTGCGACAGGTGTGGCGGCTGGACAATGGCGGCGCGAGCGGCGCGCTGCCCACCGGATTGATCCGCGCCCGGCCAATTCAGAGGCGCCGGGCTCAGGTCGCATCTGAACGCCTCTGAAGGCGTGATCGCTATCTGCTAGTCATCCTTTTTGCGCCAGCCGTAGTGCAGTTTGTCTCGGAGACGCACACAAATGGCAGTGATGGTGTCAACCACCGTGCTGCGCCCATTGTCGGCAAGACGATGGTGATTTGGCTGAACGGCTCGGTAAAAAGGCGGTGTCCCTTTCCAGCCAATCTTGGTTTTGATACAATTTCCAAGCGGCAATCATGGCTGACTAATTGCAGACGTTGCCCTTGGCAAAAGGGCTGAATTGAGATCAAGATAGACGGTTGAAATCGGCATTTTGGGGAGGAAGTGTCATGCCTAAGGTTTCGGATTTTTTCTTTAAGACAGCGATTTTGTGGCTTATTTTGGGGATTGCGGCTGGGCTCCAAATGGCGATCTCAGGCGACCACGGTGCCTTTCCGGCACATGCCCACATCAATCTTCTCGGATGGGTCACAAGCGCAATCTTCGGCGGCTACTACGCCCTTAACCCGGCAAAGGCAGCGCGGAAAATCGCGATGATCCATTACGGCCTATATAATGTCGGATTGGTTGTGATGCTGCCGGCACTATATCTGATGCTGCAAGGCAATACTGCCCTTGAGCCGATCGTCGCTGTCGGTTCGCTAATTGTCGCTGCAGCCGTGTTGATGTTTGCGGTCGTTGTTTTCTCAAGCGCAAGCGCGCGTTTTGGATCTGAGTTAGCATCTGCCACGCGCTGAAGCGCCCAAGGATAGAGAGGCCGCCACTGGAGGTGGCTGGCCCGTGATAGGCATGTCGATGAAAGGCCCCGCGTCTTCTATCGCCTATCTTCTGAGACCAAAAAAGCTCAAGACAGCAAGGACGACAACGACGAGTCCAACGATGTAGATAATGCTGTTCATGGGTCCATCTCCTCAGAATTTGCAGACTAAGCACATTACTGCTTGCGAGGAATTGCGCCGGAAGAATTTCCGGTAACCCTCGCGTTGTAATGAACACTTAGAGCCTCCTAATGTTCCATCAGGATGATCGGTAGGATGGCAGCAAACCCACGTGACGCTTCTCTATGTTCACCCGGCCTATCTAAAGCGGACGGCGTATAAACCGCATTTCCTGCGCGCGTCCGCTACAATGGACGATTGTCGCGCGCGGGACGGAGGAAATTCCCGTCCTGTCCCCGGTGGCGCTGGGCTCGATGCGGATGTAGTGTATGCCGTCAGCGGAGCCGTTCGTTAACCGGCCCACTCTGTGCGCCACTTCCCATCTATACCTTGCACAAGCACCTCGGCTTCGTAGCCGTGGGACGCGGCGCCGCTTGGAGCCTTGATAGCGGCCAGCAATGCATCACCGTTGGAGTCGTAAGGGTAATCCTTGCCGTCATACCGGACCTTCCAGCCCTCATCTTCTTTGAAGACGTAATAC
>NZ_JBFUGJ010000402.1:0-5012 GCF_056402975.1 Mesorhizobium sp. P3_A9
GGTCTGGTGACGCTGCGCGGTCGCATCGGCGGCGGCGGCGCGCCGTTCAATATCGGCGAGGCGACCGTCACCCGCGCCACTGTCCGGCTGCCGTCCGGACAGGTCGGCCATTGCTACGCACTCGGCCGTGACAAGCAGAAGGCCAAGCTGGCGGCGATAGCCGACGCGCTGTGGCAGGACCCTGCCCGCCGCGCCGAGGTCGAGACCAGGCTGATCGCACCTTTGAGGTCGGCGCTAACGACTGCCCAGGAAAAACGCCGCGCCGAGACGGCGGCAACGAAGGTGGATTTCTTCACCATGGTKCGCGGAGAAGACTGATGGATATYGCKRCSCAATCGATCGASGGCGGYTTCGCCGATCCGGTSTTCAACGCCCAGACCGTKTTCCGCGCCGTSATGGACGCGATGGCGCGGCCGGGCASCGTGCARCCYYTGYCGGCYTTKGCCCGCCCGCCGGCGCCGCTSWCGGSAACCGCCGGCGCCGTGGCCCTGGCGCTCTGCGACAACGACACGCCGCTCTGGCTCGACCCGGCCCTGCACGCCTCCGCCGCGATCGGCTCCTGGCTTGGCTTCCACACCGGCGCACCGCTGGCCAACACGCCGGCCGACGCGCATTTCGCCTTTGTCGCCACGCCGGCCGAGATGATGTCGCTCGACGGCTTTTCACAGGGCACGCAGGATTATCCCGACCGCTCGACCACCCTGATCCTGCATGTCAGCGACCTCACCTCAGGCGCTCCGCYGTTGCTTGAAGGTCCCGGCATCGAAACCACCGCCACGATCGCGCCGGCGCAGATGCCGCGTCATTTCATCGAGCAGTGGAAGCAGAATACCAAGCGCTTTCCACGCGGCGTCGACATCATCCTCGCCACCGCTGACGGCATAGCCTGCCTGCCGCGCACGACGCGCATCAAGACGATGGAGGCGTAATATGTATGTCGCGGTAAAAGGCGGCGAAGCCGCAATCGCCAACGCCCACAGCCTGCTCGCCGACCGCCGGCGCGGCGACCGTTCGGTGCCGGCGCTGCGCCTCGACCAGATCGTCGAGCAGCTGGCGCTCGGCGTCGACCGGGTGATGAGCGAAGGCTCGCTCTATGACCGCGAACTCGCCGCACTCGCCATCGTCCAGGCGCGCGGCGACATGATCGAGGCGATCTTCCTGGTGCGCGCTTACCGCACCACGCTGCCGCGCTTCGGCTACAGCAAGCCAATCGACACCGGCACCATGCKGGTCGAGCGGCGCGTGTCGGCRACCTACAAGGACCTGCCCGGTGGTCAGCTGCTCGGCCCGACCTTCGACTACACCCACCGGCTGCTCGATCCCGAACTTGCCGCCGGCGCCGATGTCGCCGAACCGTTGCAGCGCGAGACCGAAGCGCAGGCCATGCCGCGCGTCTCGGCGATCCTTGCCCGCGAGGGCCTGATCGAGCCGGACGGTGAGATGCCGCAGGACCATGTCCCCGGTGACATCACCCGCGAGCCGCTGGAATTCCCGATGGCGCGCGACATCCGCCTGCAGGCGCTGTCACGTGGCGACGAGGGTTTCCTGCTGGCGCTCGGCTATTCCACCCAGCGCGGCTATGCCCGCAACCATCCCTTTGTCGGCGAAATCCGCATCGGCGAGGTCGAACTGGAACTCGACGTTCCCGAACTGCCTTTCGCAGCACCCCTTGGTACGGTGCGGGTCACCGAATGCCAGATGGTCAACCAGTTCAARGGCTCGGCCAAGGCGCCGCCGCARTTCACCCGCGGCTAYGGCCTSGTCTTCGGYCARAGCGAGCGCAAGGCGATGGCCATGGCGCTGTGCGACCGCGCGCTGCGCGCCTCCGAACTCGGCGAAGACATTGTCGCCGCCGCCCAGGACGAAGAATTCGTCATCTCGCATTCCGACAACGTCCAGGCGACGGGCTTCGTCGAGCATCTGAAGCTGCCGCACTATGTCGACTTCCAGGCCGAACTCGACCTCGTRCGCCGYATGCGCGCCGAGYACGAMGSCCGCGAAAACCCCGCGAAGGTCGAAGAGAAGCGGGAGGCCGCGGAATGATCGAAGGCCTGTCCCACATGACCTTCATCGTCCGCGATCTCGACCGGATGAGCGAGATCCTGACCGGAGTTTTCGACGCGCGAGAAATCTACGCCAGCGACACCAAGCAGTTCTCACTGTCGCGCGAAAAATTCTTCCTGATCGGCGACATCTGGATCGCCATCATGGAAGGCGAGGCGCTACCGGAGCGCAGCTACAACCACATCGCCTTCAAGATCGATGACGCCGATTTCGACCGCTACGCCGAGCGCGTGGCCAAGCTAGGCCTCGACATGCGCCCGCCGCGTCCGCGCGTCGAGGGCGAAGGCCGCTCGATCTATTTCTACGACGATGACAACCACATGTTCGAATTGCACACCGRCACGCTCACCGAGCGGCTGGCGCGCTACGTCAGGGGATTGGAGGCGGTGCAATGAATTCAGTGCCCGCCCCCATGGCCGCCACCGTCGTGGGAATGACCGCCATAGCTATCATACCCGGAGTAGCCACCATTGCTGACGCCTATGGACTCACCGTGAGAGCCCTCTTTTGGCGCGGGAAGGATCATGCGCCGAAGGAAAAAGAGAACGACGCCGGCGAACACCACCAACAGAATTCCGAGATGCATCCATCCGGTCGAGTTCATCTGAATTCGCCTTTGTTTCCGCGTCCTGGACGCCAATTCAATAGCACAATGTGGATGTGATCGCCATGACCGACATCGCCACCTACAACTTCGCCTATCTCGACGAACAGACCAAAAGGATGATCCGCCGGGCGATCCTCAAGGGCATCGCCATCCCCGGCTACCAGGTGCCCTTCGCCTCGCGCGAAATGCCGATGCCCTATGGCTGGGGCACCGGCGGCGTCCAGGTGACCGCCTCGATCATCGGCCCGGACGATGTGCTGAAGGTCATCGACCAGGGCGCCGACGACACCACCAATGCGGTCTCGATCCGCGCCTTCTTCAAGAAGGTCACCAATGTCGCTGTCACCACCGATACCGCCAGCGCCACCATCATCCAGACCCGCCACCGCATCCCCGAACATCCGCTCACCGCGGGCCAGGTGCTGGTCTACCAGGTGCCGATTCCCGAGCCCTTGCGCTTCCTCGAGCCGCGCGAGACCGAAACGCGGAAAATGCATGCGCTGGAGGAATACGGCCTCATGCATGTGAAGCTCTATGAGGACATCGCCAAGCACGGCCGCATCGCCACCACCTATGCCTATCCGGTGAAGGTCGAGGGCCGTTATGTGATGGACCCCTCGCCGACACCGAAATTCGACAATCCCAAGATGCACCGCTCGCCGGCCTTGCAACTGTTCGGTGCCGGCCGCGAAAAGCGCATCTACGCGGTGCCGCCCTTTACCGAAGTCGTCAGCCTCGACTTCGAGGACCATCCATTCGAGGTGCAGACTTTCGACCAGCCTTGCGCGCTGTGCGCGGCGGAGAATGTCTATCTCGACGAGGTCATCCTCGACGACCATGGCGGCCACATGTTCGTCTGCTCCGACACCGACCATTGCGAGAAGCGGCGGGCGGACGGCCATCGCGGCCATCTTGCCCCCGAAGCCCATCCTGCCCCGGAAACCCATTCTGTCACGGAAAAAATGGAGCCGGCACAATGACCGACGAACCGTTGCTGCGCGTCTCGGCGCTGTCCAAATTCTACGGCTCGCGCGTCGGCTGCGACAACGTCTCCTTCGATCTGTGGCCGGGCGAAGTCCTGGCTGTCGTCGGCGAATCCGGCTCCGGCAAGACGACGCTGCTCAACTGCCTGTCGACGCGGCTCTTACCTTCCTCAGGCACCGCCAGCTACCGAATGCGCGACGGCCAGTTCCGCGAACTCTACCGCATGAGCGAGGCCGAGCGCCGCTTCCTGATGCGCACCGACTGGGGTTTTGTCCATCAGAACCCGGCCGACGGCCTGCGCATGACGGTGTCTGCCGGCGCCAATGTCGGCGAACGGCTGATGGCGGTCGGCGACCGTCATTACGGCAGGATCCGCGCCACGGCGGTCGACTGGCTGTCGCGCGTCGAGATCGAGGAAGACCGGATCGACGACGAGCCGCGCGCCTTTTCCGGTGGCATGCGCCAGCGCCTGCAGATCGCCCGCAACCTCGTCACCGGCCCACGGCTGGTGTTCATGGACGAGCCGACGGGCGGCCTCGACGTGTCAGTGCAGGCGCGCCTGCTCGACCTCCTGCGCGGGCTGGTCACCGATCTTGGCCTCGCGGCGATCGTCGTCACCCACGACCTTGCGGTGGCGCGTCTGCTGTCGCAGCGGATGATGGTGATGAAGGACGGCCGCGTTGTCGAAAGCGGCCTCACCGACCGCGTGCTCGACGACCCGCGCGCGCCCTACACACAGTTGCTCGTTTCCTCGATTCTGCAGGTCTGACCATGCCGACGCCTCTCGTTGTTTCCGACGTCGCCAAGAGCTTCATCATGCATCTGCGTGATGGCATCAAACTGCCTGTCGTTTCCGGTGTCTCGTTCTCGATCAAGGCCGGTGAATGCACCGTGCTTGGCGGCCCGTCCGGTGCCGGCAAGAGTTCGATCCTGAAGATGCTCTACGGCAACTATGCCGTCGACGAGGGCCAGATCATCGTCAAGCATGAGGACGGACTGATCGATCTTGCGCATGCCAGCCCGCGCACCGTGCTTGCCGTACGCCGGCAAACGATCGGCTATGTCAGCCAGTTCCTGCGCACCGTACCGCGCGTCTCGGCGCTCGATGTCGTCGCCGAGCCGCTGGTCGAGCGCGGCGAAGGGCGCGAAATTGCCCGTGGCAAAGCACGCGCCTTGCTGGCGCAGCTCAATTTGCCKGAAAAACTCTGGGCSCTGCCGCCGGCRACSTTYTCYGGCGGCGAGCAGCAGCGYGTCAACATCGCGCGCGGCTTCATCACCGARCAYCCGATCCTSCTGCTCGACGAGCCGACCGCCTCSCTCGACGCCASSAACCGCGACGTGGTGATCGAACTCATCG
>NZ_JBFUGJ010000403.1:0-5004 GCF_056402975.1 Mesorhizobium sp. P3_A9
ACAAAGGCTCGACCCCGCAATGGCGGCCGGCGACGCTGGATGCGGTGAGCGCTGCCGACATCGATGCCTATTTCGCCCCACTCGGTGAACGGGAACTCTCGCTATGAGCGAGGTGACGTCGAGACGCGTCGTGCTTCAGCCCTCGACGGTCGAGGTGATCTTCGCCTGGTTTCAGCGCGTCATCGCGGGCTACTGCCTGCTGTTCGGCATCCTGTACTGGATCAAGCTGATCGGCTTCTATCCGGGCTCGCTCTGGCGCTTCGACCTCATGCCGGTGCACTGGCAGGTGGCGGCGGTGATGCTCGCCGTGTTTTTCCCCTTCGCCGCTGCGGGGCTGTGGATGCTGGCCTCCTGGGGGCCGGTGATCTGGTTCATCTGCGCGGTCACCGAGACCGTCATGTATGCCGGCTTTCCCGAGCTTTTCGGCCATCGGCTGCTGATCGTCGTCTCGCACGCGGCGGTGGCGCTGCTCTACATCGTCTTTCGCGTCGTCATCTGGCTGCAGAAACGCCCTGTCAGGCACTAAGCCGTTGAGGGCATTGACGACTTGGCAAGCGCCGGATTTGAGCCCCGTGAAAGGTGCCTAAGCCTTTAGGTTAATTATCCTTGCTCGGGTGACCGTTCGTTAAGCCTCTTTCGAAACCTCTTACCGGTAAGCTCTTGTTAGCCCTAGCGTTTAAGTCGAATTTTATGAGTATTCGATAGTGTCGCGATCAAGGTGAAAAACAAAAAATCACCAGGGCGACAAACGAGAGGCAAAGACAATGATCAATTCGCGTCCGGCGGCGAAGACCGCCAACGTATCCGACGATCGCCGCGAGGCTATCCGTTCCCTGTACATGGAATCGCTGCAGCTGGTCGAGCGGTTGCACCGCCGCCTGCTTGACGTGATCAAGGACGAATTCGACCGCAACGGCCGTTCCGACATCAATGCCATCCAGGCGCTGCTGCTCTTCAACATCGGCAACTCCGAACTGACCGCCGGCGAGCTGCGCTCGCGTGGCTACTATCTCGGCTCGAACGTGTCCTACAATCTGAAGAAGCTGGTCGATCTCGGCTTCATCAATCACCAGCGCTCGCGCATCGACCGTCGTTCGGTCCGCGTCTCACTGACGCCGAAGGGCAACGAGGTGGCTGATGTCGTCGCCGGTCTCTACGAGCGCCATGTCGGCTCGATCGAACAGGTCGGCGGCATCAACACCGACGAGTTCAAGCAGATGAACCGGGCCCTGCAGCGGCTCGACCGCTTCTGGAACGATACCATCGCCTACCGGATGTAAGATCATCCGCAGCATCGGATCCGGCCCGCGCCACAGAAACGCGGCCGAAATATCGACCTTCAGTCAGGGGCCGGTGCCGAAAGCACCGGTCCTTTTTCTGTTCATGGATAGTGAGCCAGGAGTTCGGCGGCCCGCCACTTGACCGATGCCTTGCACCGGAAGCCGCCAGGCCTGACTTCTGCCGCCCGCTTTGCTTTCGCCTTCACAATGCCTAATGTCGTCATACAAGGGGGCATGATGGGTCGAAAAGGCTGCTTCAAAATCTGTTCGGTCGCCATGGTGCTCCTGCTGGTGCCGCAAATGGCCTTTGCAGAGGAATGGTGGAAAGGTTCCTTCGCCACGGAAGGCAGCAGCCCCTGCGACAACAATGACTCCAGAGTGACGTTCACCGACAGGTCGGTGGAAATGTGGGAAGTTTGGTGCACCGTCAACAGAGTCCAGAAACTCAGAGGCCTGGACGCGATCATCCTGGATATGGCCTGTTCGGACGACGAGCAGAGTGTCGACAAGCGGCGCGGACTATTGCTCAAGCTCGATGACAACAAAATATTGCGGTATCCCGAAAACCAGGTGCTGCAACGATGTTCGGAGCTCGAGGCCAAGACCAGCCCAGAACCCTAGCTGTCCTTGAGCGCTTCATCCCGGCTCTGACAACGCGCCGATGACGCGGGTTCGGTACCGAAAAACCACGCCTCGTTCATTTCGCCGAGCCGGGCGGAGCCAAATTGGGCGCAAGGCCACGTTGCCGCCATATTCCAATGGAACCGAGGGTGGCAGTGATGCTGTCGTGAAGACCATGCGTCCACCCGCAACCGTATCGCGCCTCGTGCGTTTCTAGCCAACGTGATACGGGCCATGGTTGGCTAATTGTTAAGATTGCCAATYTTAGAGTGCGGGCGAGATCGCCCGATGACCGACGCAGCAAGTGATCGAACCGCTACCTATGTCTGGAACGTCCATGAGAACCAGCCGCCGCTTTTTCCTTTCCGGAGCCTCCGCGCTCGCCGCCGCTGCCGTGGTGGCCGGTCGTGCGAACGCGCAGGATGTGATCGGGGATATCCTGAAATCCTCGGCCCGCGGCAATTGGGACGACCAGTTCGACGCCCGCGCCAGCGAAGGCGGCAAGGTGGCTTCTACATTGCCGATCTTCAGCCCGCAGACCGTTGCGTTCACGGAGCAGGCGGTCGCGCAATATCAGAACATTGCCAGCCAGGGCGGCTGGACGGACGTTCCCGCGACCAAGAAACTGCAACTCGGCGTCGATGACCCGGATGTGGTGCCGCTGCGCAAGCGCCTGATGATTGCAGGCGACCTCTCCCAGAGCGCAGGCATTTCGACGKCCTTCGATTCCTATGTCGACKCGGCSGTMAAGCGCTTCCARSYGCGCCAYGGYCTGCCYKCYGACGGCTCGATGGGCAAATACACCTACGCSGCRATGAACGTTTCSGCGCAAATCCGGCTCGGCCAGTTGCAGACCAATCTGCAGCGGCTGAAGGAGAAGGCGGGCACGCTCGGCAATCGTTACGTGCTGGTCGACATTCCCGCGGCGCAGGTCGAAGCGGTCGAGAACGACCGTGTCGTGCTTCGCCATACCGCGATCGTCGGCAAGATCGATCGCCAGACACCGATCGTCAATTCCAAGATCAACGAGATCATCGTCAATCCGTACTGGAATGCGCCGGTCTCGATCGTGCGCAAGGACATCATTCCGCTGATGCGGAAAGATCCCAACTATTTGAAAAACAGCCACATCCGCTTGTTCGCGCCGGATGGAAGCGAAGTCGATCCGATGAACGTGGACTGGTCGACCGACGACGCCGCCAAGTACCGGTTCCGCCAGGATCCCGGTTCGGAAAACGCCATGGCGTCGGTCAAGATCAATTTCCCGAGCCCCGATGGCGTCTACATGCACGACACGCCGCAGCAGAGCCTGTTCGGCAAGATGTTGCGCTTCGATTCCTCGGGCTGCGTGCGCGTGCAGAATGTGCGCGACCTCGTCACCTGGATCCTGCGCGACACGCCCGGCTGGGACCGCCAGCATTTCGAGGCGGCGATCAAGACCGGCGARAACACRCCGATSCAGGTYACCAAYCCGGTGCCGGTGCAYTTYCTCTATCTCTCGGCCTGGTCGACCGGACCCGGCGTCGTACAGTTCCGTGACGACGTCTATGCGTTGGACGGCGCCAGCGAGCTGCAGATCACGTCTTCGCTCTAAACATCTGATAATTCTAGAGAAAGGCCGCTCAAAGGGCGGCCTTTTTGTTTGCATGAACGTTAGATCAGCCGCTGATTGACCAGCCGCGCCACCGCTTGCGCGCGGTTGACGGCGCCGAGTTTGCGCCTGRCATTGTCGACATGGAAGCGCACCGTCGTTTCGGCAATGCCGAGAATGACCGATATTTCCCAATCCGTCTTGCCTTCGGCGACAAACGCCAGACTGTCGCGTTCGCGCACCGTTAGCCGGACGGCAGCGGCGGGCGGCGGCGTCGTCAGGTTCATCAGCCGTTCCGTCAGCACCAGCCCGGCCATCTGGATGGCAAAACTCTCGTCGGCCGTGAAGTCGCGCGCGTGGAAGCCGAGATGCAGCGAGGCAATGGCGCCATCGGCGCCGTAGGAGGTGGAACACAGCGCGTCGTTGATCCCGGCCTCGCCGAGCGCCTCCCAATAGACGCCGAACTCAGCGCCGTCGCGCGGGGCAAAGTCGGAGAAGCGGTAACGCGTGCGGCTTTCGCGGATCGCGCCGAGCAGCGGGTTGCACTCGAAGCAGACATAGTCGAACGCCGGGCTGCCCGGCCAGTCCGCCGGCGCCAGCCGCGTGATGAAGCCGCCGGCCGCCCAATGGCTGGCGGAGGTCAGCGTTGCTGACGGCCTTCGATAGAGGCGGGTCTGCAGATAGGATGCGCCGAAGCTTTCCATCGCCGCGAAGTAAGCGGTGCTTGCGCCCTCAGCCGTTGCCGACGCCAATGCCGGTTCGGCATGGGCCATGATCCATGACAGCATCGATCGAACCCCCGCTCGTGAGCCGTAACGCAGCGTGACACAGCCGAGTATGACCCGCAAGGCGGCCAGCCGGCGAAAGCCGTCTGTCAACCCCGCGCTATCGGGAGGTTGATGCTTGACTATGCTCGCGTATCCAGAAAAGCGGCGGCGCCGGCTTTCGAAATTCACGTCCGAATGTTCGAGCATCGGCGCTCTGCATACGCACGTCGACCGGGGGGCCGGCGTGCGGCCGGCCACCTGGTGCCCCTAGGCAGCCTTGCGCTGACGCCAGGTGCCGGCCTTTTTCTGACATCGGCAGCCTGYTGGCCACTCGGTCTGCTGTCCTCTCTGCGATCGCTTCGCCAGCGCTGTCTGGACGCGACGCCGACGATTGCGCATGGTCCGGCCAACAGCCGGAATCGAGCCATGCAAACCGCCATCTTCATTCTCGTCGTGCTCGTCTTCGTCGCCGTTTCCGGCGCGTTGGTGCGGCTGGTGCGGGTGCCGCTGCCGGTCCTGCAGATCGCCATAGGCGCCGCGCTCGCATGGCCGGTGGGCGGCATCCATATCGAGATCGATCCGGAACTGTTCCTGCTGGTGTTCATTCCGCCACTGCTGTTCAGCGATGCTTTCGGCGCGCCCAAGCGCGAGCTGATCGCTTTGCGGGGGCCGATCCTCGACCTTGCCATCGGGCTTGTCTTCTTCACAATCGTCGGCTTCGGCTATGCCTTGCACTGGCTGGTGC
>NZ_JBFUGJ010000404.1:0-4978 GCF_056402975.1 Mesorhizobium sp. P3_A9
AAGGCTACCGCAAAATCCGTGGCGGGCGCCCTGATGTCAGAACCGCGCTGTTTGTCAGAACCGCGCTGTTCATGCCAGCCCTGCGCGCCGCAGCTGGAAGGGGCGAATTCGCACCCTTCTACAAACGCCTCGTCACAAACGGAAAAAAGCCAATGGTGGCAATCGCTGCCGTCATGCGAAAGATCATCGTTACCCTAAATGCAAGACTAAGGGACGCCGCCATTTCTCAGAGTTGATGACGAAGAGAGGGAGGCGCTCAGCCAATCGCCACGATCCACGATCTATTCCGCCGGCATCCTCAACCCAAGCGCCTCGACCATCGCCGAATCCAGCGCGCGGGTGGAGCCGTCCATCATGCCCATGCCGTCGAAGAGGTCCCAGAAGGCCCAGGGGARGCCGAACGACTCCGCGCTCTGCCGGACATCAGCGATATAGCGGGCGCGGTCGGGGTTGGGGGCGGCGATATAGTGGGCGTCGGAGCGCAGCGCGCCGAATTCGCCCATGATGATGCGGTCAGATGCGATGCCATGGGTGTCGGCCCAGGCGCGCGCCTGGGTGAGATATTTGTCGATGAACCAGCGGTCGGGCTGGGCGTCGAAATAGACCTTCAGCACGCGCTCGGTTTCGGCATAGGCGGCCTTTTTGTCCGCTTCGGAAGTCTTGGTGTCCTGAGCCATGCGTGCCCTGACGGAGGCCAGCGTCTGTTCGAGCGAACCGGCGGAGGCCGGCCACGGCACATTGTTCAGCGCGCGGTAGACGGGTTCGCGCATCCACGGCGCGCCCTGGTGGCTGAACAGATAGGGTTCGTAGAAATGGAAGGTGAACAGGATCGGCTCGAAGGATGCCAGCGGCGCAGGATCGAGTGCCACCAGCCCGCTCACCATCGAGCCGCAGCCGCCGGTGACGACCAGCGGCAAGGTCTGGGATTGCGCCCTGGCCGCCGTCAGCAAGGCTGCCTGGACGTTTGACCAGACGTTGGAATCGCAGGACTGCGGCGGTTCGTTGACCGGCTCCAACGCGACCATGCCCGGCGTGAACCGCTCCAGCCTGCCGGCAAGCTCGCCGACCAGCCCGCGATAGGCGGTGAATTCGGGTGCGGCGGTGCTGGAGACCATGCGGTCGGGGTTCCAGTAGTGGGTGGCGCCGTTGGCCTGGACGTTGACGATGATGCCGAGACC
This sequence comes from Mesorhizobium sp. P3_A9, assembly GCF_056402975.1. Taxonomy (NCBI): domain Bacteria; kingdom Pseudomonadati; phylum Pseudomonadota; class Alphaproteobacteria; order Hyphomicrobiales; family Phyllobacteriaceae; genus Mesorhizobium; species Mesorhizobium sp. P3_A9. The sequence continues at coordinate 1,179 of NZ_JBFUGJ010000404.1, forward strand.
GGCGTCGAGTGTGGCGGTGACGGCGGCGTCCACCATGTCCAGCAACTTGCCGCGCGTGGCGGCGTCGGCCGCCAGGAACGGGCCGGGATCGATGGGCAGGCGGATGAAGTCGAGCCCGGTTCGGCGCAGCCGACCAAGGTCGTCGGATGTCGGCACCGGCCGCTGCGACTGGAAGGGCGGCCAGTCATAGTCGGTGCGGGGTGCCGGAAACTCACGCGTCAGCGCAAACCAGGGCCAGGCGTTGACGCCGCGGCGGAACCGCCATTCGCCGCTGGCGGCAAGGGCGGGCGGCGTGGACGAAAGCGGCGCCAGCACCGCCGCGGCGGGCACCAGCGCCGTCGACAGCGCGGTGGTGATAAGCCGCCGGCGGGACCAGCCCGTCATACCGCGCCGGGCGAGGGACGGTCGATCGCGGCGGTTCTTGGGGCGCTCACGCCGAGAAGCCGGTAGGCTTCGTTTTCATAGGCCAGCAGGACATCGTCCCAGCGGAAGGCTTCGCGGGCACGCGTCCTGGCGGCTTCGCCGCAGGCTTTGACCAGTGCGTCGTCCTCCATCGCCTGCTGCATGCGATCGGCGCAGCTCTGCGTGTCGGTGAAATGGATGGCGGCAGCACCCGCGACCCACCTGTTGTAGGGATTGTCGTGCGCGATCACCATGTTGCCGGCGGCCAGCGCCTCGACCAGCGACGGGTTGGTACCGCCGACCGTGTGGCCATGCATATAGGCACGTGCGTGATACCTCAGTGCTTTCACCGCCGCCTGGTCGTAGATGGCGCCCGGCAGGACCACCGAGGCATTCGCCGCCTTGCGGACGGCGACGTGATAGGGAATCTGGTCGGACAGCGTGCCCAGCACCACCAGCTTCATGTCGCGCTTCCGGCTGCAGAAGGCTTCGACGATCGGCAGGATGTTGTTGTCGGGCTCGATGCGCGCGATCGAGATCAGGTATTTTCCGGGCTCGAGGCCGAGCGCACGCACCGGCGCCTCGGGCGCCGAAGTCACCGGGTCGGCGCCATAGGCGATGGTGGTGATGGCGCTGCGCGGCCGGCGCGTCGCCAGATGATCGGCAATGACAGGATGATCGGCGACCAGGCGGTGCGAGGCCCAGGCGCCGATCCACTCATTGAGCCAGAACCAGGTGCGCGCCGCGCGCCCCCATTTGGGGCGGCGCCATTCTATGCCGTCCATATTCGTGATGATCTTGCGCCGCATCAGCCTGAGYCAGGTCAGGAAGACCGCGCCATTGTAGCCGAGCACGAGGCAGACGCCGGGCCGGCGCGCAGCGTCGAGCACGCATTGCCAGTCGAATTCCAGCGTTGCGCGCGGGCCCTTCGAGGCGACCTGGATGTGGATGAGGTCGATGCCGTTCCAGGTTTCGGTGCGCACCCTCTGGTCGACACGCTCGACCTCCTCCTGGCAGTAGACGCCGACCTTCCAGCCGCGCCCGACCAGAAAAAGCGCCAGCTTCTCGGCGAAGGTTTCAAAGCCGCCATGGGCGGCAGGAATGCCGCGCGTTCCCAGGATCAGGATGGCAGGCTGTTCCGATTTCATGGCTGCTGGCACTTTCAAGTCCGCCCGATCCGCGATGCGCGGCTGTCCCATTTCAAAACCGCCGCCTTGCAAGATGCCTGCCAGGCCCGATTCCAGCCATTATCGCATCCGGGTTGTAAAATATTTCTTCCAAACGCCCGGGTTGTTTCATTATCGGTCAACCTTCCCAACGTATGTGTAGCGAAACGAGGCAATGCCGGGCCGGTTGGCCTGTAAATGGATATATTAGAACGGCATAATCCTTGCAAATGGACTTCTGCGCGTCGGAATCGGCGGAAGGCGTGCAGCTTTGGTGTGGTGATCCGGGTTCAACATCCGTTTCTGACCACACTGACAACGAGGGAAGTCCAAAGGGGTGTTGGCTTGAAGTTTCCGGTCGCCGATAGCGTCAGGCGGCGGAATCGTCTCACCACCCTGACAGAAAGATGCATGTGAAGATGCGGATTGCTTGCATCCATCAGGGTTACGAACTCTACGGTTCCGACCGCAGCTTCGCCGAGAGCGTGGCCGCGTTGCGCGCCGCGTTTCCGTCGGCCGACATCGAAGTGGTCTTGCCGCGCAGCGGACCGATCGTCGAAATCCTGGAGCCTCATGCCAGCCGCATCGTCTTCGAGCCGCTCTGGGTGCTCAGGCGCCAAGCGATGCTGAGGCTGGCAACCGTCGAGATGGCGCGGCTGCCGGTGGCGCTGTGGCGGGCCTCGCGTCGCCTGCGCGATTGCGACCTCGTCTACGTCAACACCTCGATCGTCGCCGACTATGCGCTGGCCTCGCGCCTGCTGCCCAGCAAGGCATTGCTGCACATCCATGAAATTCCCGAAGGCGCGCTGCGCCGGATCCTCGTCGGTCTGATGCACTGGAGCCATGCCGACCTCATCTTCAATTCGAAAGCGACGCGCGCCACATTCGGCGAGCCCAGATCCGCGCGCTCCTACGTCGTCTACAATGGCGTTGCCGGTCCGGCGACGGCGCAAGCGATGACCTATGACGGCAAGCGCCCGCTGCGGGTGCTGCTGCTTGGCCGCATCAACCGGATCAAGGGCCAGGAAGTGCTTTTGCAGGCGATCGCCTCGCTGCCGGCGGAGCTGAAGTCGCGGATCGAGGTGCGGCTGGTCGGCGGCGCCTTCGAAAGCGTAGAGCGTGAGCATGCGCTGGCCGAACTGGTCGAGACCATGGGGCTGGCCGGACAGGTCAGCGCCTTGCCCTTCGTCTCAGACCCTTCGGAGCATTATCGCTGGGCCGACATCGTCACCGTGCCGTCGCGGCGTCCTGAATCGCTCGGCCGCGTCGCCATCGAGGCGATGGCCTATGGCCGTCCGCCACTGGTGTCGGCGATCGGCGGGCTGGTCGAAGTGGTCGCCGACAACGAGACCGGCTGGCAYGTTCCGCCRGGCGATGCGGCGGCSYTGGCCGCGAAATTGCAGCAGATCATCCTCGCCCCYGARGCCTGGCKCGGTTTTGTCGCCGCCGGGCGCAAGCGCTACGAGACGATGTTCAGCGAGCCGGTCGCGGCSGCGGCGATCGCCGCGATCGCSACTGAGAAGCTGAAGGCGGCCATCGCAAGGCCGGGCAGGGCGGCAAGCACGCGCCAGGCGGAGACACGGCCGTGAAGTTCCCGATTCAGCTGGTGCGGCGCCTCGTGCTGATGATCGGCGGCGAGGCGATGCAGAGCGGCTTCCACTTCGCCCTCAACATCATGCTGCTGCACATGCTGTCGGCGCAAGGCTACGGCCTTTTCGCCATCGGCATGGTGATGGGCGGCGTCGGCCTGTCCTACATCAGGTCGCTCACCGCCGTCCCCGCCTCGATATGGATGAGCAAGAGCGTCAACAGCGCTGGCGTCGATGCTTATGACGTGGCCTTTGGAACGGCGGCGCTGGTGGTGGCGTTGCTGATGGCCGTCGGCACGGCTGTTCTGATGCGTCTGCTGGGCGACCCGAGCGGCATTGCCGCCGGCTGCTTCGTCGGCGCGTGGTCATTGCGCAGCCATATGCGCACGGCCTTCTTCGCGCGCCGCCAGCAGGTGATCGTCTCCATCAGCGATGCCGCTTTCACCATCGCCGGCACCGTGTTCGCCGGCCTGGCGATCTGGTTCGCCGGGGCCGCGCTGCAGACCGTGTTCTATGCGCTTGCTGCGGCCAATGTGGTCGGCATTTTCGTCCTGGTCCGGCTGGCGCGTCGCACGATCCGCATCTCCTTCCGCATGCCGACGCGCCGGCGCTATGCCAGGCTGTGGCGCCAGCTGTGCTGGTC
>NZ_JBFUGJ010000405.1:0-4919 GCF_056402975.1 Mesorhizobium sp. P3_A9
GAGTGCAGGTGTCGGAATGCAGCAGCGTGAAGTACTGGAGGTCGTCCGGCGTCACCTTTGACAGCGGCTTGTCCCCCAGAACTTCATGGAACAGCTTGCGGCTGCACACCGGCGTCAGGTCTTCCCGAAACAGCAGATCGGATAGCAGCCCGTTAAAGTGGCCGTCGCCATAGCGGATTTCGAGATCGAAATCGGAGGTCGTGAACTCATGCGTCGCGTAGGAGGTCGAAACCCGCATCACGATATCGGGATGTTGCCGCTGGAACAGCGGCAGGCGCGGAAACAGCCAGCGCGCGGCAAAGGTCGGCAGCACGGATATCTTCAGCACATGCTCCTGCGATTGCCCTGTCGCTTCCATGCTGGCAGCAACGATCCGCTCCAGCGCCTCGCGAACGCGCGAGACATAAGTCTCGCCTTCCGGCGTCAGCGACACCGCATTGCCGCCGCGCTGGAAGATCTTGAAACGCAGCTGATCCTCCAGGCTTTTGACGCGCTGGCTGACCGCGGAAGCGGTGATGAACTGCTCTTCGCCGGCACGCGTGAAATTGCCGTGCCTCGCAGCACTCTCCACGATTTTCAGCGAATTGAGGTTGACCTGACTGAGCAGACGCACTGGGTTCGACCTTAAGCTGGGCTTAGGGTAGCACTAGCATTCCTAATTTTACAGGGGGGGCTAATTTAATTGACTGTTAACCAAGTGTTTGCCCCCCACTTGGAGAAGTACAATGAACGCACATACCATACCCGAACTGCGCTATGCGATGAGCCGCGAGGCCATTATCGGACACGAAACCGCCTGGAAAGTGTCGAGTTTCGGCGTTGCGCAGTTTCTGCATGGCTATGACCCGGCACTGCTTGCAGCAATCGAGGAGGCCGCCCTGAAGCTCAAGGCCAGCCATGCCGTGCACAAGCACCTCGACCTGACCTTCATCACCGGCGCCGACCGTTTCATCCCTGAAATCAAGGAGTTGCTACACGACAAGCTGCGCCTGGAGCGGCTGTCCGACATGATGGGCACGAAGCTGGAGCCGTATCCGCTGTCGATCGTCGGCTCGACCGTCACCTTCATGAATCCCAGGGACGGCGCCGTCGAATGGCATTGCGACGGCGTTCCGGTCACCGAACTCATTCCGCTGTCGATCAGCGATCCGCTGGTCGGCGGTCATCTCGAAATTTATTGCGACGATTCCGAGACCGGCCGCGCCATTCTCGAATCCGGACGCGAAATCCCGCGCAACCGCATCATGCGCATCGATCACAAGATGAAATACGCGACGCTCGGCCAGTTCCTTGGCGTCCTGCATCGCACGGCGCCGATCCACTATGGCGAGCGTGTCACCCTGGTGCTCAACCAGCGCTCGGTGGCCAAGCCCTATGTCGACGATAACAGAATGTTCTATCTTGCCGCCGACAATGATCAAGACCGCGAATGGGTCAACGAGCTGGCCGAAGACGTCTGGACCAACCAGTTGCCGGCCTATCGCCGGTTCGAGGCGGAGCATCCCACGCCGGCCGCCGTTGAAGCACCGGTCGCAGGCGGAGCGAGGGACACATGGTAGTCAGATCCGCGCTGGTCTTTGCCACCGGCGCGGTGGCTTTGTGGTCGACCAATGCGTTGGTCGGTAAATCCCTCTTGGCGAACCATCCGGTGTCGCAGGTGCAGTTCCTGCAATTTGCAGGCGCTGCACTGGTCTTCGCCGCCATCCGGCTGATGAGCCGGGAAAAGGCCGCGCCGGTCATGGCCGGGGCGGCGTTGGCGCCGCTCGTGGTCGGTTTCATCGGTCTCGTCGGTACCATGGTGCTGCAATACATCGCCTTCGCCTCGATGCCGGTGATCGAAGCCAATCTCGTGGCATATACTTGGCCCTTGATGGTTGCCGCGGCAGTGATCGTCTTCGAAAATCCGCGGCGTCCGGCTCTGCTCGGCCTTGCCGCGGCCCTTGGCTTCGTCGGCGTCGCGCTGGTGATTTCGGGAGGGCGTGAGAGCAACTGGTTCCAGGGCGATCTCGTCGGCTATTTCGCTGCATTCGGGTCTGCGCTGTGCATGGCTTTCTATTCGGTGATGGTGGGACGGCTCGCCACGTCGCCGGAGCGCTTGTTGTTGCCGTCGTCGCTGGTCGGCGTCGCCTTGACGCTCTTATGGTCCGCTGGCGAAGGCGCCGCCTGGCCGGCCGGCGTGGATCTGGCGCTTGGGCTCTATCTCGGCGCCGGCCCGATGGGGCTAGGTTATTACTTCTGGTCGCGCGCCTTGAAGCTAGAAGGCAGCGGCAAGGTCGCTGTCGTCGCCTATCTCACGCCGATTGCTTCGACGTTGCTGCTGACTTTGTCCGGCGAACGACTGACGGCCACCGCCATTGCCGGCGCTGTCCTCGTCATCGGCAGTTGTATCGCGGTCGGCCTGGAACGTTCGGAGGCGCAAGACTATGTTTGATGAAAATGAACGTCTCGCCAGGCAGGAAGCAGATTGGCTCATCAAGGAATTTGGCGCCGAGGCACCGCTTTACGCGGCGATGAAGGCCGAGAAGGCGATTGAACAGAAGGATTTCGGGCGGTGTGCTCGCTGGCGGCGTATTCTTGAGATATTGGCCGACGCMCGGACAACCAAGTCTGCTGCGTCCAAGTATTAGATTTTCTAATTTGCACGTCGTCACTTTCCAATAAAAATAGTTGACGCCAAGTCTTGATTCGTTTTGGCACTTGGCGACCCGTTGGGGGACGCGGTTAAAGAGATACATCGACAAAAGTCTTCGCTGGGGTGGACGACTTTGTCGCAAATAGGGTGAAAGAATTGTCAAATATCGAGGATAAGACCGTTATCGAGCTAACAGCCGATATTGTCTCGGCCTATGTAGGCAACAATCCGCTTCCAGCTTCCGGCCTGCCTGACCTGATTGCCAGTGTCAGCACTGCGGTTCGAAAGCTGGCTGGTGCAGCCGTCGTGGAAAGTCCGAGCCTTGTTCCGGCCGTCAATCCGAAAAAGTCGGTGTTTCCCGACTACATCGTCTGCCTGGAGGACGGAAAGAAGTTCAAGTCGCTCAAGCGACACCTCAGGACAGACTATGGTTTGAGCCCGGACGACTATCGGGCCAAATGGGGTTTGCCGCCGGACTATCCGATGGTCGCTCCGAATTACTCGGCGACCCGGTCGGCGCTGGCGAAGTCGACAGGGCTCGGCCGCAAGCCGGCAGCAGTGCCGGCCGCCGTGGCCAAGCCAAAGCGCAAGGCGACTGTCTGAGCGCGGCTTGACTGGTATGGCAAGCCACTGATCGGCTGCCCTGACGGCGCGGTTGCGCGCGCCGTTCTCAGGCCTTGTGCGACCAACTGGCCCGCAAGGTCTTGCGAAGCGTTGATGTCCAGTGCAAAAGCGCCACCATGCTTGTAATCAACGACCTTTCGCTCCGCATGGCCGGGCGCCTGCTTCTCGACCACGCCTCGCTGACCTTGCCGGCCGGCACCAAGGCCGGCCTTGTCGGTCGCAACGGCACCGGCAAGACGACGCTGTTCAAAGCCATCACCGGAGATTTTCCCTCCGAGACCGGCTCGATCAACCTGCCGAAGAACACGCGCATCGGCCAGGTGGCGCAGGAAGCGCCGGGAACCGAGGAGCCGCTGATCGAGATCGTGCTGAAGGCAGACCTCGAGCGCACGGCGCTGCTCGAAGAGGAAAAGACGGCCACCGATCCGCACCGCATCGCCGACATTCACATGCGGCTGGCCGACATCGACGCACATTCCGCCGAATCCCGCGCCGCCACCATCCTGGCCGGCCTCGGTTTCGACGATGTCGCGCAACGCCGTCCCGCCTCGTCCTTCTCCGGTGGCTGGCGCATGCGCGTGGCACTGGCCGCCGTGCTGTTTTCAGAGCCTGACCTTCTGCTGCTCGACGAGCCGACCAACTATCTCGATCTCGAAGGCACGCTGTGGCTGGAAAACTATGTGTCGAAGTATCCGCACACCGTGTTGCTGATTTCGCACGATCGCGACCTGCTCAATCGCGCCGTCAACTCGATCGTTCATCTCGACCAGAAGAAGCTGACCTTCTGGCGCGGCGGCTACGACCAGTTCGAGCGCCAGTATAGCGAGCAGAAGGAATTGCAGGAAAAGGGCCGCGTCAAACAGGAAGCCGCCCGCAAGCATATGGAATCCTTCGTCGAACGCTTCCGTGCCAAGGCCTCGAAGGCCAGGCAGGCGCAGTCGCGCATCAAGGCGCTGGAGAAGATGAAGCCGATCGCGGCCATCGTCAACGATTCAGTGCGGCCGTTCTCTTTCCCCGAACCGGTGAAGACGGTGGCCTCGCCGATCGTGGCGCTGAACAACGTCAATGTCGGCTATACCGAAGGGCAGCCGATCCTGAAGAAGATGACGTTGCGCATCGACGCCGACGACCGCATCGCGCTGCTCGGCGCCAACGGCAACGGCAAGTCGACCTTCGCCAAATTGCTGTCCGGCCGGCTCAAGCAGGAGAGTGGCACGATGACAGTAGCGCCCGGGCTGAAGGTGGCGATCTTCGCCCAGCACCAGCTCGACGATCTGCGGCCGGAGGAAAACGCCTACGAGCATGTCCGCCGGCTGATGCCGGAGGCACCGGAATCCAAGGTGCGCGGCCGGGTCGCCCAATTTGGTCTGACGACCGAGAAAATGAATACGCCCGCCAAGGACCTGTCCGGCGGCGAGAAGGCGCGCCTGTTGATGGGCCTGTCGGCCTTCGAGGGGCCGAACCTGTTCATCCTCGACGAACCGACCAACCATCTCGACATCGACAGCCGCGAATCGCTGATCCATGCGCTGAACGAGTTTCCCGGCGCCGTCATCCTGATCTCGCACGACCGCCATCTCCTGGAGGCGACGGCCGATCGGCTGTGGCTGGTCAAGGATGGCGCGGTCAACCCGTATGATGGCGACCTTGAGGACTACAAGAC
>NZ_JBFUGJ010000406.1:0-4901 GCF_056402975.1 Mesorhizobium sp. P3_A9
TATCGATGGTGCGGAAGGTGACCGGCTTGCCGCGCGCCGCCTCGAGCACGTCACGGTAGAGTTTCTCCTGCGCCTCGGCACGCGGAAAGGTCGAGGCGACCATGAACTGCAATTCGGTACGAAACAGGCCGATGCCGGCCGCACCTGCCTCGGCCAACTGCGGCAGGTCGACGGCAAGTCCGGCATTCATCAACAGATCGACCTGGACACCGTCCCTGGTCGTCGACGGCTTCTTGCGCAGCTCGCGGTAAACCTCTTGCCGGCGCGCACGGAACCGCACCTTTTCGGCATAGGCGGCTTCGAGATCGGATTGCGGCCGCAGATGGATCACGCCCTCTTCGCCATCGACGATGATGGCGTCGCCGTTTTCCGCCATGGAAACGGCGCCCTTCATCTGGCCGGCAACGGGAATGCCCATGGCCCGCGCGACGATGACGACGTGGCTGGTGGCAGCCCCGTCCTCGAGCACCAGCCCGCGCAATTTGTCGCGGGGATAGTCGAGCAGCTCGGCGGCGCCCATCGAACGAGCAACGATGATGGCGTCCTTCGGCAGCGAATTGGCGACATCCTCCGGCCCGCGCCCCATCAGCTGGCGCAGCAGCCGGTTGGCGAGGTCGTCGAAATCGCTCATCCGCTCGCGCAGATAGGGATCGGTCATGTGCAGCATGCGCGCGCGCATGTCGCTCTGCACCTTTTCCACCGCAGCTTCGGCTGTCAGGCCGTTGCGGATCGCCTCTTCCAGGCGCCGCACCCAGCCTCGGTCATTGGCGAACATGCGATAGGCTTCGAGCACCTGGCGATGTTCGCCCTCGAAGGCGACGTCGCGGCGCTCCAGCATGTCATCGATGGAGAGCCGCAGCGAGCCTAGTGAGGTCTCAAGCCGCCGGACCTCTTCCTCGCTGTCCTCGTTGAACAGATTGGTGACGACGATGCGCGGCTCGTGCAGCACGACATGGCCAAGCCCGACACCGTCGTTGAAGGACAGGCCGGTGAAGCTGACAGGCCGGCGCAGGTCGAGTTCGAGGCCAGGCCTGGTCAGCCGCGCCAGGTCGCCGGTGGCGATCATCTCGGCGATGACCATGGCGGTGGTTTCCAGCGCCTCGACCTCGTCATCGCGATAATGGCGCATGGTCTTGTTCTGCACGACCAGGACGCCAAGCGTGCGCCCTGCCCGCAGCACCGGCACGCCGAGGAAGGAGTTGTAGATCTCTTCCCCGGTCTCCGGCAGGTAGGCGAAAGCCGGATGTTCCTGGGCGTTCGACAGGTTGAGCGGCCGAGCGCTTGCGGCGATGGTGCCGACCAGGCCCTGACCGAGCCGCAGCTGCGCCAGGTGGACGGCGTTCGGGTTCAGACCCTCGGTGGCGTAGAGTTCGAGCACCGAATCGGCGCGCAGCACGTAGAGCGAGCAGACTTCGGCGACCATGTTGGAGGCGATGTCGCGCACGATCCGGTCGAGCCGCTCCTGCGGCTCCAGCGGCTCCTGCATGAGCTCGCGGAGCCGTTTCAGCAAAACGCGCGGGCCACTGGCCTGGTCACGCATCGCGGCTTCTTCTCCAATGGGCATATTGCCCGCCGCAGTTTCCACTGCGACCGGCGCACACGCAACAACTCAAATCGTTCTCGCTACTGCTTATCCAGACCGTAGACGGAATGCAAAGTGCGAACCGCMAGTTCTGTGTACGGACCGTCGATCAGTATCGAAATCTTGATCTCGGAGGTGGTGATGGCGCGGATATTGATCGCCTTATCGGCCAGCGCCTTGAATGCGGTGGCGGCGACGCCGGCATGGCTCCTCATGCCGATGCCGATGACCGAAACCTTCGACATGCCGGCTTCCGACTGCACGACATCGTAGCCGATCTCGGCTTTCAAGCGCTCCAGCACGACAAGTGCCTTGTCGACGTCTCCGGAAGGCACCGTGAAGGTCATGTCGGTGAACTTGCCGTCCTCGGAGATGTTCTGGACGATCATGTCGACATTGATGTTGGCCTCGGCCAGCGGCCCGAAAATGCCGGCGGCGACGCCTGGACGATCGCCGACGCGGCGCAGCGAAATCTGGGCCTCGTCCTTGGCGTAGGCAATTCCGGTGACGACCTGCTGTTCCACGATCTCTTCCTCGTCGCAAATGAGCGTTCCCGGAGGATTGAGCAAATCCCCCATTCCGGGCGCGTCGGGATCGTCGAACGACGACCGCACGAAGGTACGCACCCTGTGCACCATGGCAAGCTCGACCGAACGCACCTGCAGAACCTTGGCGCCGAGCGAGGCCATTTCAAGCATTTCCTCGAACGAGATCTTGGCCAGCCGCCGCGCCTTGGGCTCAATGCGCGGATCGGTGGTGTAGACCCCGTCGACGTCGGTGTAGATGTCGCAGCGGTCGGCCTTGACCGCCGCGGCGATGGCGACAGCACTTGTGTCGGAACCGCCCCGGCCAAGCGTGGCGATACGATTGTCCGGTCCGATGCCCTGGAAGCCGGCGATGACGGCCACCTGGCCTTCGCCGAAGCGCTTGATCAGGAAGGCACCGTCAATGTCGAGGATGCGCGCCGCGCCATGCGCGTTGTCGGTCTTGATCGGGATCTGCCAGCCCTGCCAGGAGCGCGCATGCACGCCCATGTTCTGCAAGGTTATGGCCAGCAGGCCCGCCGTGACCTGTTCGCCGGARGCGACGACSGCRTCATAYTCGCGYGCGTCGTGCATCGGCGAGGCTTCGCGYGTCCAGSCRACCAGYTCRTTGGTCTTGCCGGMCATCGCCGAGACSACCACSGCCACYTCATGGCCRGCRTCGACCTCGCGTTTGACRTGRCGCGCCACATTGCGGATGCGGGCGATGTCGGCGACGGAGGTTCCGCCGAATTTCATCACGATACGCGCCATGGAAGCGAAATGCCTTTGACTGAAGCCGGCCCGGAGCCGAAAACGGAGGAAAGCGCCCGGCTCTCGCCCGCCGCTGAATGCGCGGCCTCCTTAGCCAAATGCATTCGGTTTCGCAAGGCTGGCGGCGGAATGCCGGCTCAAGAAGACGGCATATTGCCTTCCGGGGCCGTGCCGCTTACCAAATGCTGCCCGCGGGGAATTCCTTTTGGTTCGGCATAACAGATGATTGCTCGTCTTCGACGCGCCATGCGATTGCAATCGCTGCCGCTTGCCGTCGGCTTCGCCGTGCTGGCGCTGATCGTCGGCACCCGCGCCCTGCTGGTTGAAGGCCAGAGGGCCAACCGTGCCGCCGCGCGCGAGACAATCGAATACCAGGAACAGCTTTCAGGGCTGCTTTCATTGGCGCAGGATGCCGAGGCCGGCCAGCGCGGCTACCTACTGACCGGCGAGAAATCCTACCTCGAACCGTATCAGAAGGCTGTCGATGCGATCCCGGGGCAACTTGCCCGCATCGATGCCATGACCGCATCCAACGATCAGCTTGCCCCGCAGGTCGGCCACATCAAGGACGCGCTGGCGCAAAAGCAGGCTGAATTGTCCGAGACGATCGCTCTCTACGACAAGGGCGATGCGACCGGGGCCTTGCAACTGGTCCGCAGTGGCCAGGGCAAGGCCGCCATGGACGAAATCCGTGCCAGCATGGATACGCTCCGGCGCATCGGCGCCGCCGACATCGCCGCGCGCGACGATCATACCGACCAGGTCGAGGCCTGGCTGCGCATCGGCTCACTGGTCGCGCTGCTGGCGATCTTCCTGCTCGGCGCCTACACGATCCGCCAATCCCGCCGCCGCTTCCGCGAGGTCGTCACCGGCCAGGAAGAGCTGATGCGCAAGAACATCGAGCTCGGCAACGAGATCCAGACACGTGAAAAGGCCGAATCCCAGCTGCGCCAGATGCAGAAGATGGAGGCCGTCGGCCAGCTGACCGGCGGCATCGCCCACGATTTCAACAACATGCTGGCGGTGATAATCAGCGCCATGAACCTTGCCCAGCGCAAGCTGAAGCGCGGCGAGAACGACATCGAGAAATTCATCGAGGCTGCGACGGATGCGGCCGGCCGTGCAGCCAATTTGACCTCCCGGCTGCTTGCCTTCTCGCGCCAGCAGCCACTGGCGCCGCAGGTGGTCGACACCAACCGCCTGGTGACGGGCATGTCCGACCTTCTGCACCGCGCGCTCGGTGAAGGCATCCGCATCGAAACGGTGCTGGCGGGTGGCTTGTGGAAGACCCATGCCGACCCCAGCCAGATCGAGAATGCCATCCTCAACCTGGCGGTCAACGCGCGTGACGCGATGGGCGAAGAGGGCAAGCTGACCATCGAGACCGCCAACAGCCATCTCGACGACAGCTACGCCGCCACCCATGCCGAGGTGATCTCCGGCCAGTATGTGATGATCGCGGTCAGCGATACCGGTGAGGGCATGTCGGCGGATGTGATGGCCAAGGCTTTCGAGCCTTTTTTCACCACCAAGCCGGTCAACAAGGGCACGGGACTTGGGCTGAGCCAAGTGTTCGGCTTCGTCAAGCAGTCGGGCGGCCACGTCAAGATCTACTCCGAACCGGGCGAAGGCACGACGATCAGGATCTATCTGCCGCGGTTTTTCGGAGCCGAGGAGCCGGCAGCGCCCGCCGGGCTCGGCAAGAGCACTGCCAAGGTCACCGAAACAATCCTCGTCGTCGAGGACGATGTCCGCGTGCGGGCCGCCACGAMAGAGGCGATGCGCGAACTCGGCTACACGGTGATCCACGTTGGAAGTGGCCAGGAGGCCCTTCAGAAGCTGGCGGAGACACCTGGCATCGCCCTGCTTTTCACGGACATCGTCATGCCGGTGATGAACGGCCGCAAGCTCGCCGAGGAAGCGGTCGCGCGCCAACCCGGCCTGAAAGTCGTCTTCACCACCGGTTTCACCAGGAATGCCGTCGTCCACAACGGCGTGCTCGACCATGACGTGCACTTCCTGGC
>NZ_JBFUGJ010000407.1:0-4896 GCF_056402975.1 Mesorhizobium sp. P3_A9
GACAGACATGCATGAAAACAAAGCTACGGCGCGCCGAGGGATGGAGCGAGCTTATGCCCGATCAGAAGACAATCGGCTTCCTTTTCATCGAAGGCTTTGCCGACTGGGAATACGGCTTGCTGGCGGCCTCGGCGGTTGAATGGTTCGGCGCCCGCGCCGTCTCGCTGACGCCCGAAGGCAAGCCGGTGACCGGAATCAGCGGTTTTCGGCTAACGCCCGATCGTTCGGTCGATGTTGATGAGAACGCCGATCTCGATGCTGTAGCCGTCATCGGCTCCGACCAGTGGGCGGGCAAGGCGCCGCCGGACGTCGCTGAACTGCTCAACGCCGTCGCAACGCGCGGCGGCGTGGTCGGCGGTATCTGCGCCGGCACGCTGGCACTGGCCCGAGCCGGCATGTTCGAAGAAGCCAGCCATACCAGCAATGGCCGTGACTGGATCAACGGCCATGAAGCCGGCTATGCCGGCGACAGCAACTATCAGGACGTGCCGCATGCCGTCGCCGACGGCAAGATCGTGTCCGCGCCGGGCTCGGCGCCTGGTACCTTTGCCCTTGCCTTTCTGAACACGCTCTATCCCGAAAGAGGCAGCGATCTCGCGCAGATGCGGACGCTGTTTGCCAAGGAGTATGCTGAAGCCTCCTGACAGTATGCTGTCAGGAGGGGCGTGCAATGATGCAAGATCGAGACACCGCGCGTCGACGGTCGAAAGGACGATCGATGAAGAGTTGGAACGACAGGCTGAACACGCCGGGCATCAACGGCGTCAAGCCGACACCGCGCACGATGGCAGACGTGGTCGAGGGCCAGCCTATGCTGGTGCCGACCGCGCGCCAGGTCGACGATTTCATCCGCTCGATTCCGCAAGGCGTCGAGATGGATATCCGCGCGTTGCGCACTGCCCTTGCCATCGAACATGGCGCCGAAGTGACATGTCCGGTCACCATAGGCTACCATCTGCGCACGGTTGCCGAGGCCGCCAATGAGGACCTTGAGCGCGGCATGACGCTGAGCGACATCGCGCCCTTCTGGCGCGTGCTCGATGCGAAGACGCCGACAACGAAAAAACTGTCCTTTGGCGCGGAGTTCGTTGCCGCCCAGCGCAAGCGCGAGGGACTGAAACCGTAATGCATGTCATCTGGAAGTGGGCCCAGTTCCGGGACCACGGCATGCATAAAGAAGAAACTGGGGAAGCACACGATGCGCCGCGCCGACAGGCTCTTTCAGATCGTGCAGCATCTGCGTGGTGGCCGTCTGGTCACCGCCCAGAAGCTCGGCACGTGGCTCGAGGTTTCCGAGAGAACGATCTATCGCGACATAGCCGACCTGCAGTCGACCGGGGTGCCGATCGACGGCGAGGCGGGGGTCGGTTACATGATGAGGGAGGGTTTCGACCTTCCTCCGCTTATGTTCACGCGTGACGAGATCGTGGCGCTGGTTGCCGGCGCGCGCATGGTGCGCGCCTTTGGCGGCGCCGCCATGGCACGGGCCGCCGACGAGGCACTGGTCAAGATCGGCGCCGTGCTTCCCGATGCCGAAAAGGATCGCATCGCCCGCACCGAAATCCACACTCCGATGTGGGTGGTCAGCGACGCCGCCCGCGAGGCGATCGACCTGATTGAGCGCGCGGTCGAAAAGCGCCAGGTGCTGACCATCGACTACTCGGACGAGGCCGGCCGCGGCACCGCGCGCGACATCAGGCCGCTCGGCCTCTGGTTCTGGGGCAAGGTGTGGACGCTGGTCGCCTGGTGCGAGATGCGCGACGACTTCCGCGCCTTCCGCATCGACCGCATCGCCTCGGTGGTCATCGCCGGCCGCATCTTCAAACCGGAGCGCGGCAAGCAGCTTGCCGATTTCTACCGGGCCGTGGAACGCAGCGAGGATTACGGCATGGCGCCGGACCGCGTGGCGCGAAGCTGAGCCGATCAGACTGCACAAAAAAGCCCGCTCGAAGCGGGCTTTTTCTTGAGTTCGCGGGGCTCTTACTCGTCGTCGTCCGTGTCCGGGGTCTTCGACTTCAAGGCCGAGAGCTTGGCGAACACCGCGTTGGCGTCGAGCTCGGCATCTTCGTCTTTCGGCTTTTCCGGGGCTGGCACCAGCCGCTCGGTCAGCGCCGCCGGCAGCAGCGTATCGCCAACCGCCTGCGCCTGTTCGCGGCCGCGCGAGGCGCGGTTGACTTCCATGTCGAGGTCGATCTGCGAAGCGAGGCCCAGCGTCACCGGATCCATCGGCTGCAGATTGGCTGAATTCCAGTGCTTGCGTTCACGGATCTGCTCGATCGTCGACTTGGTGGTGCCGACGAGACGCGAAATCTGCGCGTCCTTGAGTTCGGGATGGTTGCGCACCAGCCACAGGATGGCGTTCGGCCGGTCCTGACGCTTCGACAGCGGCGTGTAGCGCGGACCCTTGCGCTTGGATTCCGGCACCCGCACCTTGGGGTCGGAAAGCTTCAGGCGCTGGTTCGGGTCTTTCTCGGCGCGCGCGATCTCGTCGCGGGTCAGCTGACCGGTCATGATCGGGTCCATGCCCTTGATGCCTTGCGCCGATTCGCCGTCGGCGATCGCCTTGACCTCGAGCGGATGCAGCCCGCAGAACTGCGCGATCTGCTCGAAAGACAGCGCGGTGTTGTCGACCAGCCAGACGGCGGTCGCCTTGGGCATCAACAGCGTATTGGCCATTTCAAAAATCCTTCTCGTTCGCCCGCGTTCCCGCGCGGGCGGTGGTTTAGAGCCACCAAAATGGGAAATTCGCGGCCTGTATAACCGTTCCCTGCCTGTTTCGCAACGTTTTTGGAAAGGCGCGGCGGCCCGATACTTTCACAACCGGCAAGCGCATTCGATGCCCTGACGGTCGGCGACGTCAGCCAAAGGGGCCGGCGCTTTTGAGCAAGGCCACGAGCTGGCTTTGCTGGCGTGTCCCGGTCTTGGCGAATATTCGCTCCAGATAAGTCCGGGCGGTTTTTTCCGTGATGTTGGAACCGGCTGCCGCCGCCTTGAGCGCATGGCCTTGCGACAGCGCCGTCGCCAGGCGCGCCTCGGCTGGCGTCAGATCGAACAATCCGGCCAGCAGCGTTGGCGACGGCACGAGCGAACTGGCGCTGAGCGCCGTTGCCGCCACCAGAATGTCGGCGCCCGAAAAGATCTCATGCGCCGAACGATGCAACGGCAGCATGTGTAGAATCATCGGCGGCCGGCCGTCGACGCCTTGCACCGGTATGGAACGCACCGTCGGCTCCAATTCGTTGCGCGCGGCGACGACTGCCTGCTGGAACAGCCGATTGGCTTCGGCGTCGGCAATGGCCATGCCGCCAAAGGCGGTGGGCAGGAACAGGGAGGACAGGCCGTCGAACAATGCGTTGGCGACCATCACCCGCCCTTTCAGCGACAGGACGGCAGCCGGCAGGCCCATCGCCGTCATGGCGGCAACGGTTCCCTCGGCGCGTTCGAGGCCAAGCCGCCCTGCGATCAGGCCGGCGCGCGCCATGGTTGGCCGCAGACTGTCGAGCACATCCAGGCTCTTTTGATCGTAGTCGCCTTCACCAAGCCGTCGCTGGAAAACGAAAATCGCCAGCTCGCCGCTGGGCATCGGTATCGCGGTGCAGGCATGCGCGCCGATGCCCATGGCGCGAAGCCGTTGGCGTACCGGATCGTTCTCGATCTCTTCTGGTGTCAGGAAAGCCTCGACATCGACGAAGCTCGCCGGCTGCAGCGCGCACATGCGCGAAACCGCCGTCGAAAACTGCAGCGTATCGCTCGCCAGCAACTCGCCTTGCAAATCCTGCAGGAATTTAATCGCCCTGCCGCGCGTCGGCTGGTCGTCACCGAACAGAAACACGGCGCCGCCCACGGAACCGGATACGGAATCAATGTCCTCCAGCACATCAGGCCAGAGATCGGGCACGAAGGCCGCCTCATAGATCCTGTTCGTCAGGTCGTCGAGCATGGGCACGAAGCCTTTCCGGGGCAACAAGTTTGCCGGAGCCAAACAATCAATGCTTCAGGCCGGCCGGTCTTCCCCCACGTCAAGATGTCACGGCAGTCACCGCGGTCAATCTTGGATAAGCAAAATGCCACAGAACGGTTCCGTTCGGGCAGCGCCGTTGAACGGCTTCCTGTTGCCGGTCTTGCGCAACCAGGACGGGGGAGGCGCGACGCATTCCTGGAATTGGTGGGGCCTGGAATTGGTGAGGCAAGTGCCCGGCACCCAAAACGACAAAACCCGCTGGACAAAGTCCAGCGGGTTCGGAACCGGAAACGGGGAACGTCTGCGACGGCTCTACTTCTCAACATGAGCCCGGCCTTGCGGCCGGGTCGTGCCTGAAATCAGATCGCCTGGCGAGCGATCCGCTCGATGTCGCCGCGGTTGATGCCGAGATCGTTGAGCTGACGGGCGTTGAGCTTGTTCAGTTCGCGCACGGTCTCGTTGTACATGCGCCAGTTACGGAAAGCGCGGATCGGGTTCATGGTAGTCCTCCTGATGGGGTGTTCGTTTCGATGCTGCACAGATAGTGATCATCGACGGGGACTTGAACGGCCGATTTTGCATAGCAATGATGCAAATGCTGCATTGCACCATTAAGCCTCTGTTCATCTTGTAGGCAGTGGCAGGGCCCGGGGCGAACCGCATGCCTTGGCGATTGGCGCAAACATCAATCGCTTCGTCATCAACTCTGAGAAATGGCGGCGTCCCTTAGTCTTGCATTTAGGGTAACGATGATCTTTCGCATGACGGCAGCGATTGCCACCATTGGCTTTTTTCCGTTTGTGACGAGGCGTTTGTAGAAGGGTGCGAATTCGCCCCTTCCAGCTGCGGCGCGCAGGGCTGGCATGAACAGCGCGGTTCTGACATCAGGGCGCCCGCCACGGATTTTGCGGTAGCCTTGCTTTTGTCCGCTGTCG
>NZ_JBFUGJ010000408.1:0-4864 GCF_056402975.1 Mesorhizobium sp. P3_A9
GACCATGACGGCCGGCTCTGCGATCGTTTCGCGCGACAGCCCCGCCGCCTTCGGCAATTTGCATGTCTATGACGACCGCATCGTGCCGTGGCTGGCCGAACTCACTGAGGCCTGCCACGAGTATGACTGCAAGGTGATGATCCAGATCACCCATCTCGGCCGCCGCACCGGTTGGAACAAGGCCGACTGGCTGCCGGTGCTTTCGGCTTCGCCGGTACGCGAGCCGGCGCATCGCGCTTTCCCGAAAACGATCGAGGACTGGGACATCGAGCGCATCGTTGCCGACTACGCTTCGGCTGCGCAGCGCTGCCAGGCGGCAGGCCTCGACGGCATCGAGTTCGARKCCTACGGCCATCTGATGGACGGCTTCTGGTCGCCGGCCACCAAYCAKCGCGAYGAYGMKTWYGGYGGCTCGCTCGACAAYCGSCTGCGTTTCACCAACATGGTGCTGGACGCCGTGCGCGCTGCGGTCGGCGAGAAATTCATCGTCGGCATTCGCATGGTTGCCGATGAGGACTTCGAGAAAGGCCTGTCGAAGGAGGAGGGTGTCGAGATCGCCAGGCGGCTGGCCGGCTCCGGCAAGGTCGATTTCCTCAACATCATCCGTGGGTCGATCGAGAGCGATGCGGCGTTGACCAAGGTCATTCCGGTGGCCGGCATGCGGTCATCGCCGCACCTCGATTTCGCCGGCGAGGTGAGGGCGGCGACAAAGTTTCCGACCTTCCACGCGGCGCGCATCTCCGATGTCGCCACAGCGCGTCATGCTATCGCCACCGGCAAGCTCGACATGGTCGGCATGACGCGTGCGCATATCGCCGATCCCCACATCATCAAAAAGGTGATGGAGGGCCGTGAACACGAGATCCGCCCTTGTGTCGGCGCCACCTATTGCCTCGACCGCATCTATGAGGGTGGCGAGGCGCTGTGCGTGCACAATGCCGCGACCGGCCGCGAGGCCGAGATTCCGCACATTATTGTCAAGACCGAAGGGCCGAAGCGGAAGGTCGTCGTCGTCGGTGCCGGCGCCGGTGGGCTGGAGGCGGCGCGTGTCGCAGCCGAGCGCGGCCATCAAGTCAAGATCCTGGAGGCATCGTCGCAAGCGGGTGGCCAGGTGCGTCTGGCGACGCAGAATCCGCGCCGCAAGGAATTGATCGGCATCATCGACTGGCGGCTGGCCGAACTCGACCGGCTCGGCGTCGAGATCCGCTATGACACCTGGGCSGARAAGGATGATGTTCTGGCGCTGGCGCCCGATGTGGTGATCGTTGCCACCGGCGGCCTGCCGCAGAACCCGCCGCTGACAGCGGGCGACAATCTCGTCACGTCGAGCTGGGATATCATGGCCGGCAGCATCAAGCCGGCCGAGAACGTGCTGCTGTTTGACGACAATGGCGGCCATCAGGGCATGGGCGCGGCCGAGTTGATCGCAACCGCGGGGTCCAAGCTGGAGCTGGTTTCGCCGGAGCGTTTCTTTGCCCCCGAAATGGGCGGCATGAACCACGTGCCGTATATGCGCGCCTTTCAGGAACAGGGCGTCACCATCACCATCAACACGCGCCTGCGCTCGGTGCGCCGTGAGGGCAATCAACTGGTCGCCGAACTTGCTTCGGATTTTGCCGATGGCTGGCGCGGCGAGCGACGGGTCGACCAGGTGGTGGTCGAGCACGGTACGGCGCCGCTCGACGATCTCTACCTCAGCCTGAAACCGCTGTCGCGCAATGGTGGCGCGGTGGATTACGAGCGGCTGGTCAACGGTGGCGACATTTTCCCTACACGTAACCCCGAAGCCGGCTTCGTGCTGCTGCGCATCGGCGATGCGGTCGCCTCACGCAATATCCATGCCGCCATCTATGACGGGATCAGGTTCGGCTTGCGGATTTAATCCACGACCAGCTCACGCCGGCATGTTGAACGGCGTGATGATCTGGATGTTGGACGCGCCTGGCGCGACCGATTTCGGCAATGCGCCCTGTGCCCGCATGATGTGGATGCAGGCCGTCCTCATGTCTTGTCTGAGATCGTGATGCAGTACGGCCGAAATGCGTCGGCTTCGCAGCAAGTCGAGATTGTCGGCGTCGAGATCGTGGCCGATGAACACCCGGCACGGCCGTTTCACCGCGGCGAATGCCTGCACGATGGAGGCGTTTCCGCCGCCGATGGAGTACACCGCCGTAATGTCGGGATGATTTATCAGCGCGGTGCGGACCAGCTCGCCCGTCGCGCGATCGATGCCGTGCCCTTCGCTGATGTCGACGATCCCGAGATCGGGAAAGTTTTCGCGCAAGGCGCGGCGAAAGCCGATCTCGCGCTCCTCCTCACCCCGGAACCGGTTGCTGCTCAATGTGACCAGGACATCAGCATGTCGTCCACCCAGCCATGCGCCGATCAGATAGGCAGCCGTTTCGCCGGCGGCGCGGTTGTCGACGCCGACATAGGCCAGCCTCCGGCTGTTCGGCAGATCGGTGACCAGGGTCACGACAGGTATGCCCGACTGAACGATCCGATCCACCGCGGCCGCTATCTCCGGAACATCGGGCGCCTTGAGGAATATGCCGTTGCTGCCGCGACGGGCAATTGCATCAAGCAGGGAGACGGTGTTCGCCACCGCTCGCATTTCGGCAAGGTGGTAGCGTGACCGGAACACGGCCGGATGGAGGCCCGGCATCTCGGCCTCCAGCGCCGCACGCACCGCCTCGGTGAAGCGCACCGGAGCCTCCATGACGAGATCGAGAATGAATTTGCGGCCGGACAGACCGAGCTGCGAGCGTTGTGTTTCCAGTTCGCGGATCGCCTGCTCGATGCGGCGGATGGTGTGCTGACGCACGCCGCTGCGCCCATGCAGGACACGGTCGACCGTGGCGATACTGACGCCGGCCTGCTGGGCAATGTCCTTCACCAGGAATGGATGCGACATCAGCAGTCTCGATCCGATCTTGAGGTGTTTTTGAGGTGTTTCAGCGATATGCCACCTCTCAGTCGGAGCTATACTTCCGCCATCCAGTCGAAACAAGACCATGGGGAGGATACCGTGAAGGCCGACAATTTTTCCAAGCTCAGATCCGATCGTGTCTGGTTAACCGCCGATATGTGCAGCATCGACGATTTTGCGGCGTCGACGCAACGGACCACAAACCTGGCGGACTATCCGTTCGCGTCCGAGGTGCAGAAGAACGTCCTGATCTACGACGGTGCCGCGGTGCGCGCGGCCGCCGGCGATCCGGCCCGGCGCAAGGCGCTTCTCGCCGAGTGGGTCGAGGCGATGACGGACGGCCCAGGTGTGGTCGTCTTTCGCGGCGCTTTCGAGAATGTGGCCCCGATCGATGCCGCGACGGAGGCCTTCAACGCCATCATCGCCGAGGAGCGCGCGGCCGGGGCAGGCGGAGGCGATCATTTTGCCAAGCCCGGTGCCAACGACCGGGTGTGGAACGCGCTGGAAAAGCTTTGCCTGCGCGATCCCGCAACCTTCGCCGCCTATTACGGCAACGACATTATCGCGCTGATATCGGAAGCCTGGCTCGGCCCGGCCTACCAAGTCACATCGCAGGTCAACAATGTCAGGCCGGGCGGCGCGTCCCAGTCGGCGCACCGGGATTATCATCTCGGCTTTCAGACCGCATCGGTCATCGAACGCTACCCGGTCCATGTCCATCGGATTTCGCCGGTGCTGACGCTGCAGGGCGCCGTCGCTCATTGCGACATGCCGGTGGAAAGCGGCCCCACGCTTTACCTGCCCTATTCGCAGACCTATYTGCCCGGGTACCTGGCGATGAACCGCCCCGAATTCCAGGCCCATTTCACCGAGCATCATGTTCAACTGCCCCTCAGGAAAGGGGATGCGGCGTTCTTCAATCCRGCGCTGTTCCACGCCGCCGGCACCAACCGGTCCGCCGACATCCAGCGCATGGCGAACCTGTTGCAGGTGTCATCGGCCTATGGCCGCGCCATGGAGAGTGTGGACCGGACCCGCATGAGCGCGGCCCTCTATCCAATTGTCCAGCGCATGCTGGGCGATGGCAGCCTGACCAGGCAGGCGGTCGACAACGCCATAGCATCGTCGGCGGAAGGCTATTCCTTTCCGACCAATCTCGATCGCGACCCGCCGCTCGGCGGCCTTGCGCCGGAAACACAGCAGGCGCTTTTCCATCGCGCGCTGGATGCGGGATGGGAACCGGCCGTCTTTGTGGAGGCATTGGAAAACCAGGCGCGCAAAAAGCTAACCTGAGAAAGGCTGCTGCTGCAATTCGTACCGCTGGTGGCGCGCGGCTAAGCCTGCGTACGAGAGCCCGTGTACGTTGGCCTGACCGCGCGCCCGCACGTCATTGGCTCGTTGCCAGACAACGTACGATCTCGTGAGCTGGTGCTGCGTCTCAGAACATCCTGGCGACAGCCATGCACAGCACCGTGATGGCCAGCAGCCGCGCGGCAATGCGTTCGCCCGTCGCCATTCTCGAACGCAGTTGCGTTTCGGTTTCCGCATTGGCGCCGGCAAGCCGCCGGCTGGGCGCCCTGACCATGGCGCCGAGGACGCCGGCGGCGGCGAAGGCGGTCAGAATGCCGAGCGCCAGCACCATCTCCGTCAAGCCAAAATAGGCTCCGTGGAAGAAGTACCACAGCAGCGCCCCGGTCAGGAAAACCATGACGGCGGCGCCCAACTGTGGCCGGATGAAGCGCTCGGCCCGGATCTCGGGATCGCGCGCCAGCGTGACCGTGGTGCCGGCCCAGAAGACGCCTGCCAGGACATGAAGACCGATGACGACGATATAGACATATTGCATGACCGGATTTCCTCTTTCGCCTGCTGTCCACAAATAGTTAGATATCTAACTGTTAGATGTCAATGTATAAACGCGGGCCTGTTCCATCT
>NZ_JBFUGJ010000409.1:0-4853 GCF_056402975.1 Mesorhizobium sp. P3_A9
CGAGTCGTTTGGGCGTTCGCTGAAGGATCTGGCGGCGGCGACGAAGGTGTGGCGCGATTTCGCGGAAACTCCGGAAGCGGTTTATCGGGACGGGTACAAGCATATCAAGAACGGGTGGAAGAAGGCGGGGTGAGGGCGCGGCTGCGCGTTGCTGGCGAGGGTTTAGAAACCTACCAAACGTTGGCGTCAAAATTTTCGTTGCGAGGCGCCTAACCCTGCTCGGCCTGTATCCTGTTGTAGTCGTGGATCGTCCGGCTCAACCGGCGGCGCAGGAAGTTCGAGATGTTGTCGAAGATGAAGACGACGAGCAGGATCAGCAGCACCATGTAGAAGACGTTGGCCCAGTTGGAATTGGTGCGCATCGCTTCCCACAATTTCAGGCCGATGCCGCCGGCGCCGACAGCGCCGATGATGGTGGCGCCACGGGTGTTGGATTCCCACTGGTAGAGCGTCTGGCTGATGAACACCGGAATGACTTCGGGCATCACGCCGTAGCGTTGCACTAGGAGGCCGTTGGCGCCGGTCGACAACACACCTTCGCGTGGCTTGTCGTCGATGTTCTCGAGACCTTCCGAATAGACCTTGCCGAGCGTGCCGATCTCGGTGAAGAAGATCGCGGCACTACCGGCCAGCGGCCCGGGGCCGAAGGCGCGAGTGAAGAACAGCGCCCAGATCAGCATGTCGACCGAGCGCATGAAGTCGAAGAAGCGCTTGAGCACCTGGCTGAGCGCCCCGCTCGGCGTGATGTTGCGGGCGGCGAAGAAGGCGAGCGGGAAGGCGACGATACCGCCAAGCAGCGTGCCCAGAAATGCCATGACGATGGTCTGCAAAAGCTTCGTCCAGACGTCGCCATGCTGCCACTGGGCGTTGTTCCAGATGTTGTCGCCGGCCAGCGCCAGGTTCGAGGTGCCCGGCTTCAGTTCGGGCCCGGACACGATCAGCGAAACCACTTCTCCCGCTGATTTACCGAAGAAGGGCGAGCGTGTGTCGAACACGAAATTCGCCCAGCCGAGGAAGCGCTTGCGCACCTTG
Organism: Mesorhizobium sp. P3_A9; assembly: GCF_056402975.1. NCBI lineage: Bacteria > Pseudomonadati > Pseudomonadota > Alphaproteobacteria > Hyphomicrobiales > Phyllobacteriaceae > Mesorhizobium > Mesorhizobium sp. P3_A9. The sequence goes on from NZ_JBFUGJ010000409.1 coordinate 1,033, forward strand.
ACGCGGTCGACGGTGACGCGCACCTCGCCGACGAACCCCATCTTGGCCACCACCTCGTCATCATGCGCGGTGATCCAGTCCGGCACCGGGCCTGTGATCACCGGCTTGCCGCCGGTCAGCGAAACCGGCACGGTCTGGCCGTTGGCCACGATCGTCGCCTGAGCCTTGTCGAAGGTGACGGATTTTGCCGGGCCGTCGATCAGCACGGTGAAGGTGCCGTCCGGGTTCTTGATCACCCAGTCTGGGTTGGGGTTTTCGCCCAGCGCGGAGAAGCGCGGGTATTTGGGCGTGATCTCCGGCTGGTCGAGCCGGAACTCAGGCTGCAAATCGTAGCTGACCCATTGTGTCAGGAAGAGCGGCAGACGCTCCCAGTGCGATTCCCGCAACACTTGCGGCAGGCTGAAGAACCACAGGACATAGATGAGGTAAGTCAGGATGCCGACGAACAGGAAGAGCGGCGCGAAGCGCTTGTACAGCGGCCGCCGGAACACCAGGGGATAGCGTTCCGTGATCGACAGCATCTCCTCGGCGGTCATGGTCGCCATGATTTACGCCCCCATCATGAAGGCTTGTTCGCCGACCAGCTTGCGGCGCAGCCAGGCGGAAAACTGGTCGATGATGAAGATGGTGGTGAACAGGAGCAGCACCAGCGCCAGGGTCTTGGCGCCGAAGCCGCGCGAGATGGACAGCTTCAACTCCTCGCCGATGCCACCGCCGCCGACGGCGCCGATGATGGTCGAGACGCGGACATTGATCTCGACGCGCAGCAGTGTGTAGGACATGAAATTGGGCAGCACCTGCGGCAGGCCGGCAAAGCGCACGCGCTCGAACCAGTTGGCGCCGACCGCGCGCAGACCTTCCTCGGCGCGCATATCGATGTTCTCGTTGACCTCGTAGAACAGCTTGCCGAGTGCGCCGATCGAATGCAGGCCGATGGCGATGATGGCGGCGATCGGGCCGATCGAGACGATGGCCGCGAACAGGCCGGCGATGACGATCTCGGGAAAGGCGCGCAGCAGTTCCATGAAGCGCTTGACGATCAGCCGCAGCAGCGGATGGGGCGTCAGATTGCGCGCTGCGATGAACGAGAATGGCACCGCGAAGATGAAGCCGATGAAGGTCGAAACCAGGGCCATGTTCACCGTAGTCAGCATCAGCTCGAAATATTCGGGGACGTAGAACCCGCCCCAGACATAGACGCGGCCGAGCGGGAAGTTGAATTCCTGCGTGCCGGTGTCATGCGGCGAGGCAATGTCGAACAGCGCCCGCCAGACGTCGTTCCAGTCCTTGGGGACGAGCCAGCTCAGGAAATCCAGAATATGCGGCAGCCGGTCGAAAAAATGGCCGGCATTGGCCTCGTCGGCGAACCACATGCTGGCGAACATCGCGGCGAGCAGCAGGCCGACGCCAAGCACCGTATAGAACCGGCGCAGCGACGTCTGGCGTCGCCAGGCCTCGGCCAACTGGTGGGTGGCGCCAGAAGAGGCTGTCAAAGAAGGGGCTGTCACGGAAAGGGTCATGATCGGAGATGCAAAAAGGGCGGCACTTTCGGCGCCGCCCTTTCCGATTTCGCCGTTAGCCGCCGATGGCTGCCTTACGGGCTTCGACGATGACGTTGTAGAAGTCCGGCTTCACCGGAACGTAGCCGGTGAAATCGCCACCTTCGACGCCCTCGAAGCAAGCCTTGTCCTTCTTCGGCAGGTCGGTGAAGAAGGCGGCGAGCTTGGCGGTCATCTCGTCGCCAATCGCCGCGCGCACGACCAGCGGGCCGTTCGGGATCAGGCCCGAGCGCCAGACTTCGACGAAGTCGTTGGGGTCGACGGCGCCCTTGGCGACTTCCTTGTGGAAGGTGCCGGAGGTGTAGCCGTTCTTGAAATCGCCGATGCCGGAGGAATCGTCGACCGCGACGTCGACCTTGCCGTCGCGCACGGCCAGGATGTTGTTCTCATGGCCGCCGTTGAACTGGGTCGAGGCGAAAWAGGYCTCGTTGGARGCGCCGGTGKYCTTSGGRATCTGGGTSAGCGGGATCAGRTAGCCSGAGGTCGARTCCGGATCGGCRTAGCCGAGCTTCTTGCCCTTGGCCGACTTGATGTCGGTGATGCCGGAKGWYTTSAGCGCCAGGCCGATCGAATAATAGCCGGTGGCGCCRTCRGTCTGCTGGGTGGTGAGGATCGGGGTGACCGCCTTCGGGTCCTTGATGTAGACGCTGGCGTAGCCGGAAGCGCCGAGTTCGGCGAAGTCGAGCGTGCCGCCGAGCAGGCCCTGGATGACGCCATCATAGTCGGCGGCGGGGAACAGCGAGACCTTCTCGAAGCCGAATTCGGTCTTCAGATGGTCGGCCAGGCACTGGTAGTTGCGCAGCCGGTCGGTTTCGTTTTCACCGCCCAGAATGCCGACGCGGAATTCCTTCAGATCGGCGGCGTGGGCCATGCTGGTGGCCATGGCGAGCACCGAAACGGCGCCGAGAACCATCTTCCTGAACATCTGTTATCTCTCCTGTAGGTTCCGGCCCCGCGCCGGCAGCGTTATCGATTTTGACAGGTGCCCTTGACGTGGGCGGACGATCCGAGCCGCTCTTTGTTGAACTCAGTAGCCTGGGAATGCAGGCTCGAGCGGTCCGGCGGATGCTGCRATCTTTTGCTTGAAGGCRACGCTGGTSGAGGTGATGGCCTCGGCGATTTCGCCGCCATTGCCGTCGGCGCCATAGACGAGACGCACGGCTTCGCGGTTAAGCTCTTCCGGTGGGCCATCGAAGACGACCTTGCCGGCAGCCATGCCGATGATGCGGTTGCAATAGGTGCGCGCGGTATCGAGCGTGTGCAGATTGGTGACGACGGTGATGCCTTCGCGCAGATTGATGTCCTGCAGCGAATCCATCACCACCTTGGCGTTGAGCGGGTCGAGCGAGGCGATCGGCTCGTCGGCGAGGATCACCCTGGGCTGCTGCATCAGGGCGCSGGCAATGGCGACGCGCTGCTGCTGCCCACCAGACAAGGTGCCGGCGGGTTGAAGCGCGGTGCGGGCGATGTCGAGCCGCTCAAGGGCGGCGACCGCCTCGGCGCATTCGGCGCGCGAGAACATGCCGAGAAGATTGGACAGGGTCGAACGGTGGTTCAACTTGCCAAGCAGCACATTGGTCAGCACGTCGAGGCGCGGCACCAGGTTGAACTGCTGGAAGATCATGGCGCAGTCGCGCTGCCAGCGCCGCAGCGGCGAGCCGCGCAGCTGGGAGACCTCGGCGCCGTCAAAAAAAATCGACCCCTGGCTGGGGTCGACAAGACGGTTGATCATGCGAAGGAGGGTCGATTTGCCGGCGCCCGAACGGCCAATGACGCCAACCATCTGACCCTGCGGGATCGAGATGTTGACATCGTTGACGGCGGTGTTCTTGCCAAATCGTCGGCTGACGCCGCGGATTTCGAGTGTGGCAGAGCTTGCTGACATGGGGCTGGGCTCCAGTCCGGGCCTTATTGATCGTTAGGCTCTCGCCTAACGCAGCCACATGAACCTGCCGTGTCGCCAGCATGTCAGTTTTGTTACGCTCCACAGGCGTGAGGACCGGCGCCCAGCAAGCAATCAGCCGAGCACCAGCAATTCCTCGAAATGCTTCATGTCGCGGAAGGCGCAGAAGGCGGGCGCCTTGATCTCGATCACCGGTGCCTGCTTTGCGAAAAGTGCCAGGCCATCATCGAACAGCGCCTGCCATGCTGCAGCTTTGTCGTCCGCCAGACGCTGGATCTGGTAAGCGAAGGTGATGTGGAAGACGTAAGCGTCATGATCGGGGTGCCGGTAGCCGAACGGCGTCACCAGCGCATCGCGCC
>NZ_JBFUGJ010000410.1:0-4790 GCF_056402975.1 Mesorhizobium sp. P3_A9
CCTTCGCCACGCTCAAGAACCGCATGAAGCTGACCACGATCCGCTATGTCGGCCTGGCCAAAGCCACTGCGCAGGTGACGTTAGCGGCGATTGCCTTCAACATGCGCCGATGGGCCGCCATCACAGSATAGGTGCGCCCGCAGTCCGGCYCCACGAGGCCGAACCGCCGCCCGAAATTCCAAACCAGACACAAGAACTCACGAATACGGGCGATATTCCCGCAATCCCGCTCTCATCCGCGCTCTGCTGCAATTACACAACRGGCCCCYTGTGGGAGAAGGTGGCCTMGCGAAGCKMGGTCGGATGAGGGGTGCTCCAGGGAACACCAACGCCTCACTCCGCTGGAACACCCCTCAACCGTCTCGGCGCTGCGCGCCGATCCACCTTCTCCCGCAAGGGGAGAAGGAAAGGCCGCGCTTCATTCCCCGTCGGCGAACACCATGTCCAGTATCCAGGGACACGCATAATAGTCGGCAATGCGGTCGATGACGCCGCCCTCGGCATGGACCCGCACCAGATAGGCCGGCCGCCAGGCCTCGCCTTGCAGCCTGTCGACGACCAGCACCGCCTCCCCCTCGATCGCGCCTTGACGCATGCGCCAGGGCTCGCCTTGCTCATATTCGACGAAATAGGGCGAGTTGGAGAGCAAGCCATTGTAGCAGTCCGAAACCCGCAGCCGGGCATCGGCGCTGGTCAGTGCCCGCACCCCGTCCCAGTCCCTGGCATTGAACAGTTCGACATAGCGGCCGAGCAGCCGTTCCAGTTCGGGGTCGTGCGCGGGCGCCGCGACCGATTGCGCCGGCAGAGCGGCGAGCTTGGCGCGACCGCGATTGAGCGCCGACTTGACGCCGCCTGATGTCGAGCCGACCAGGTCGGCGATCTCGTCCAGCGAGTGGTCGAAGACATCCTTGAGCAGCACGCAGGCGCGCTCCTTGGGCGGCAGGTGCACCACCAGCCGCTCGATGGCGCGGCCGGCGCCCGGGCCGGCTGGCTCGACCGGCAGCACGATCTCATCGCTGGCATAGCCTGCTTCCGCCTTGAGCCGCGTGCGGCGGTTGCGGATGAAGTCGATGCACCTGTTGTGGGCGATGCGGAACAGCCATGGCCGCAGCGCCTGTGCATCGTCGAGCAGCCCGATCTTGCGATAGGCCTCGAACAACGCCTCCTGCATGATGTCCTCGCCGTCGAGAGCCGAGCCGGTCATGCGCGCGCAATAGCGGTGCAGACGGACGCGCAAATGCGAGACCGTCTCCAGGAACGCCCTGTAGCGCAGGTCGAACAGGCCTTCGGGATCGCGGCGCGGCTCAACGCCTTGCCTCGCTTCGGGGGATTTGCGGATCTGCTGGTTCATCGCGGCACGTCGCTCGGCGTTGCCACAGCATTGCGCAAGCACGGCACATCCACAAGCGCGAAGCGCGACCCGACCAGCCGGCGCATGGTCACGCCGCCTTGCCGCTGGCAATCTTGTCTCTGACGGCATCCGGCAGCCCAAGCTTCGGCCGCACCCAGGCGGCGAAGCGGCCGATCGCGTCATCGGCTTCSGGMGCSCGGCCGGCCATCATCTGGAARSWGTGCAGCATGCCGTCGAAGACGTCGAGGCGTGTCTCGACCCCAGCTCGGCCGGCGCGCTCGGCGAACATGCGGCTTTCGTCGACCAGCGTTTCGTCGCCGCCGGCCTGCAGGAACACCGGCGGAAAGCCGGAGAGGTCGGCATAGAGCGCGCTGACCTCCGGATCGAGCCGGTCGCGGTCGCCGATAAAATTGGTAACCAGCCAGTCGACGGACTCCCTGGCGAAGGCTGGATCCTTCTCGCGGTTGGTCGCGTAGCTGGCGCCGGTCAGCGCCATGTCGAACCAGCCGGAGATGATCAGCGTGGCGGCCGGCAGCGGCCGGCCCTGGGCACGCAGCCGCTGCAGCACGCCGTAGGTCAGCACCGCGCCGCAGGAATCGCCGGCAAGCGCGATCCGCCTGGTGTCGAAGCCCTGGTCGACGAGCCAGTTCCAGGCCGCCATCGCCGCTTCGAGCTGGGCCGGATGCTTGGCCTGGTGTGCCAGTGGATAGTTATAGAGCAAGGCCCGGCAGCCGACGGCCTTGGCCAGATGGCCGACCAGCTTGCGGTGCGTGTAGATCGAGCCGCCGAGGAAGCCGCCGCCATGCGCGTAAAGCAGCGCCCGCTCCTCGTCGGCGCCCTTCGGCACGATCCATAGCGCCGGCACACCGCCGGCATCGACCTCGATATAGTCGACGCCGCCGGGTTCGCCGGTCAGCGCCGTCCAGCTGGTGTCGTTGAAGCCGTTCATCGCCTGAGGGCTGGTGAACTTGCCGACATTGGCGGTGATCGCCGCGTAGTGGTTCCTGTTTGCCTCGCTCTCGATGCTCGCCATGATAGTCTCCCAGGGTTACGGATCGCGGACATGCGACCTTCCAAAGCCAAGGACGGACGGGCGGAGAAAAAGGATACGTCAGATCAGAACTTTCTTTCTCCTTTACCCGCCGGCGCGTAGCGGTTGACCACCATGCCGCAGGCATAGGCCTTCGAACCAAGCAAACGCAGGTTTCGGAAGCCGCCCTGGTCGAAGATGCGGCGGCCAGCGCCCAGCACCGCCGGGTTGATGAACAGCTGGAACTCGTCGACCAGCCCGGCCGCGATCAGCGCKGAGGCAAAGCCGGCGCCACCGAAGACGGCGATATCCGCGCCCTCGCCCATCTTCATCGCCTTGACTTCGCGCGGCAGGTCGCCGCTCACCACCTTCGTGCGCTCCCAGCGCGAGGCCTTGAGCTTGTCGCTCGGCACCACTTTCTGAGCCTCCACGACGCGCTGGGCGAAGGCGTAGAATGGATCTGCCGGATACTTCTTCGCTGCATTGCCCCAATGGCTGAGATAGCCCTCCTCCGCCATCTTGCGGCTGAGCAGGATGGTATCGATACCGGCGAAGATGGTGTTGAAATCCTGTTTCAACTCGTCGCCCCAGCCGATGTCGTCGCCCCATTCCCAGAGCTGCCAGCGATGGTCCGCATCGGCGCCGACGAAGCCGTCGACCGACATCTGCATCTGAAGAATGAGCTTTTTCATGGGGTTCGCCTCGTTTTCGGATTCTATGCGGAAGGCTCATGCCGCGCTTTGCGGGCGGGCGAAGGCTTGCGCCCAGCTCTCGAAACTGGTCGGCGTGGCGTTGCGGACCGACGGCGCCTCCAGCGCCCAGCGCTCGCCCTTGTTGAAGCTTGCCGCCGTTTCGCCGAGCGCATCGGCAAAGCTCGCCGACAGGCCATTGGCGACCATACCGGCGCGGACATCGGCGAAGGGGGCGGCATGATAGGCCACTTGCCTGCCGACCGCCTTGCCAAGGATCGCGGTGGCCTGTTCGAAGGTGTAGTAGCCGCCGCCATGCAATTCGACGACCCGTTCGGTGGGGAATCGGGCGGCGCCCAGCAAGGCGGCGGCGCGCTGCCCGACATCGCCGGCGGCAATCAGCGGCATCGGCAGATCGCCGCGGAACGGCGTGGCGAAAACGCCGGAAGCGGCTTGCTGGACAAAGCCCATGCCCCCAGCAAAATTCTCCGTGAAGAACGAGGCGCGCAGGAACACCAGCTCGTCGAGCCCGAGCGCTTCCAGCCGTTCCTCCATCAACGCGGCACCGAGCGAAGTTCCCATCCTGAGATGGGCGTTGAGGCCGCTGAGCAGCACGACGCGGCGCACGCCGGAGTGCGCTATCGCCGTTGCCAGCCGCTCGCCGACCTCGTCCTCGAAGCGATGGAGATCCGGCACGGCGACGTCGAACGGGATCATCACATAGGCGCTGTCGGCGCCGGAGAAGGCGGCCTTCAACGCACCGGCATCGTCAAGCGCAACGCCCAGACTGCGCGCCACGCCGCGCACCGTGTGCCCCCGCCCGACAAGCACGGAAGCGACTTCCGCGCCGACCTCGTTGGTGGCGCCGACAACCACGACGGTCCGCGGTGTGAAGGCGGTGTCGTTCTCGATCGCTTGTCGGTTCATGTCGTCCTCCTCTGCGAAACCAAGCCGTCATGGCCGGAAATTGCTTTACTTTTGGAACCATTGACGCAAGGCAAAAATGATGTCAATAGTAAAGTGATTTAAAAATGGAACCATAGCAATGTCGACGCGCGAAAGATCCGGCTGCCCGATCAGCCTGTCGCTCGAACTGCTCGGCGACCGCTGGACGCTGCTCATCATCCGCGACCTGGTCTTCGCCGGGAAAAAGCATTTTCGCGAATTCCTGCAGTCCGACGAAGGCATCTCCTCGCGCACGCTGGCAGAGCGGCTGCAGACGCTGCAGGACGAAGGCATCCTCACCCGCAGCGACGACCCGAGCCACGGACTGAAGGCGATCTACCGGCTGACGGAGGCCGGCATCGACCTTTTGCCGGTGCTGGCCACGCTCGGCGCCTGGGGCAGCAAGCACCGCAAGGCTGATGACAAGCTGGCCCGCATCGCCGACGAGCTGGCGGCCGGTGGCGAGCCGGCGCTGGAACGGATGAAGGCGGCGTTGCGGGCAGAGCATATTGGGTAGCTGGTAGCGCGGCGTTCCCTTCTCCCCTTGTGGGCCTGTTGTGTAATTGCAGCAGAGCGCGGATGAGAGCGGGATTGCGGGAATGTCGCCCGTATTCGTGAGTTCTTGTGTCTGGTTTGGAGTTTCGGGCGGCGGTTCGGCCTCGTGGGGCCGGACTGCGGGCGCACCTATCCTGTGATGGCGGCCCATCGGCGCATGTTGAAGGCAATCGCCGCTAACGTCACCTGGGCAGTGGCTTTGGCCAGCCCGACATAGCGG